>DATIRA010000336.1:0-8470 GCA_035470225.1 Steroidobacteraceae bacterium
CTGGTAGGTTCGCGCGTTCTGCTGGACTTCCTCTGGCGTCAGCGGCGGTCGGGTCGCGTTGCGCCCGGTCGGATCGCCGATCAGCCCGGTGAAATCCCCGATCAGGAAGATCACCTCGTGTCCCAGTCGCTGGAACAGCGCCATCTTGTTGATCAGCACCGTGTGACCGAGATGCAGGTCCGGCGCGGTCGGATCGAAGCCCGCCTTGATGCGCAGCGGTACGCCGCGCTCGAGTTTCCTCGCCAGGTCCTCCTCGAGCAGGATCTCGGAGGCCCCGCGGCGCAGTTCCAGCAGTTGTTCCTCGGCCGGCAGCATGTTCGGTGTCGCCCAATCGCAGTAAAACCGCCGGACTCTAGGGTTTCAGCCCGGCGCAGGCAATGACCTCCGGCGCGCGATTCCGGTCACAAATCCGAAATTGAATGCGCAAGCAGCTGAAAAATCCCGGAAATTCTCGTGTCGGGCTGTTGACGCGTGGCGCCAGCGCAACTAATTTACGCCACAGATTTCGGGGGTCGGTCAATTGAATCAATATGGTGCAAATTCCACGGGTCTGCTTGCAGCGGCCCGTGTGCCTGCCCGTCGTGCATGGTGGCTCGCCGCCGCAGGCTTCCCGCTGGTCGCAGTCGCGCTGGCGAGCCTCGGCAACCGTCCGGACGGCACCAGCTCCAAGGTCGTGGATCTCACGCCGCTGGTCGAGGCGGCACCGGCTGCCGTAACGGACGATGTGCTCGAACCGGGACCGGACAGCGTCGAGGTTACGGTACAGCGCAACGACACGCTGGACAGAATATTCCGCTCGGCCGGTATCGACGCGGCCACGATCGCGGAGCTACGCAACCTTCCGGATGCGCGCCGCGCGCTCGACCTGCTGCGTCCCGGCGACATCATCCGCCTCGAGCACATCGACGGCGTGCTGCAGCGTCTCAACCGGCAGATCAGCGCCACGCTGACACTGTCAATTTCCCGCCAGGACCAGGGCTACGCGATCAGCTACATCGAGAACCCGCTCGAGAAGGAAGTCGTCGGACACCGCGCCAGCATCGAGTCGTCGCTCTTCGAGGCCGGCAAACGGGCCGGCATCTCCGGCGCCGTGATCATGACGCTCGCGAACGAGATCTTCGGCTGGGACATCGACTTCGCGCTCGATATTCGTCGCGGCGACGAGTTCAGCGTGCTCTACGAGCAGGAGTTCCAGGACGGCGAGTACGTCGGCGACGGGCGCGTGCTGGCCGCGGAGTTCATGAACCAGGGCAAGCGGCACCGCGCCGTGTGGTTCGAGTCCGCGGACGGCGAGGTGCATGGCTACTTCACGCCTGAGGGCGAAAGCATGCGCAAGGCCTTCCTGCGGGCGCCGCTCGAATTCACGCGCGTCAGCTCGGTATTCAACCCGAAGCGACGCCACCCGATCAGCGGCAAAGTGCGGGCACACAAGGGCATCGACTACGCCGCCCGCACCGGTACGCCGATACTCGCCGCCGGAGACGGCCGGGTGCAGTTCGCCGGGCGCAAGGGCGGCTACGGCAACGCGGTAATACTCGACCACGGGCGCGGAATCACGACGCTTTATGCGCACATGTCCCGTTTCAGCAAGGCCGGCCGAAGCGGCCGCCGCGTTAAGCAGGGCGACGTCATCGGCTACGTCGGCTCGACAGGCGCCTCGACCGGGCCCCACCTGCACTACGAGTACCGGGTCAAGGGCGTGCACAAGAATCCCGCGACGATCCCGCTGCCGCGCACCGAGATCCCCTCGAGCTACCTGGCCGAGTTCCGCGCACAGGCGGAAACGAAGCTCGCGCAGCTCGAGATGACCAGCGGCGAGCGCAGCGAGGCCTTCGCGAGCCGCTGATCCGCGGGCTCAGTCGACGCGCAGCTGGAAACCGGCCGCGCTCAGCGTCTCGATTTCCTGCTCGAGGTCTGCCTGCGTGAGCGGCTGAGCCTCCAGCCAGCCCGCCGGAAAATTCACCTCCAGCGCATGCTCGTCCGCAGCGAGCTCGATCTGCGGCAGTGACCGCGGCCCGCGACCGCGGTGCAGCAGCACGGCCAGCCGCAGCAGCACGATCAGGTACTCGGCCTTCAGGTGCCATGGCGGCACCAGGTCCTCGAGCTGCTCGAGCCGGAGCTTGCGCCGGTGCGCACCGACGACGGCCGAGAGCAACTGCTGCTCTTCTCGGGGAAAGCCCGGCATGTCCGCATGCTGCAGCAGGTAGGCGCTGTGGCGATGGTAGTGTGAATGCGAGATGTCCAGGCCCACCTCGTGCAGGCGAGCCGACCAGCGAAGAATTGGCTCGGCCAGCGGCTCGTCCAGCCCCCAGTCGTCGCGCACCTGCTCGAGGAAACCCACCGCGGTCGATTCGACGCGGTCGGCTTGAGCGCTGTCGACGTGGTAGCGGGCCTCCATCGCGCGCACGCTGCGCACGCGGGCGTCCTCGTCGGTCAACCGCCCGAGCAGGTCGTACAGCAGCCCCTCGCGCAGCGCCCCGTCCGCGACGCGCATCGAGTCGATCTCGAGCATCTCGAAGGCCGCGAGCAGGATCGCGAGACCGCCCGGAAAGACCGCCTGCCGCTCGGTTGCGAGCCCGGTCAGTCGCAGCTTCGCGACCGTGCCCGCCTTCAGGCACTGCTCGAGCAGCCAGTCGAGGCCTTCGCGGGTGATCGTGCCGTTGGGCTCACCCCGGGCGCGCAGGATATCCGCCACGGCGCGCAGCGTCCCGGAGGCGCCGAAGGCCGAGTCCCATTCGGAGCGGCGGAAACGCGCCACGTTCGGCTCGAACTCGAGCTGAGCGGCCGTGCGGGCCCGCTTCATCCTCTTCTCTGTGATTTCGCCTTCGCCGAAGTACTCTGCGCTGAGACTGACACAGCCCACGTAGAGACTCTCGAGCCGCTTCGGTGCGAAGCCCTCGCCGATGATCATCTCGGTGCTGCCGCCACCGATGTCCATCACGAAGCGCCGACCGGCATCGCTCGGCGTCGTGTGCGCGACGCCGAGGTAGATCAGGCGCGCCTCCTCGACCCCGGAGATGATCTCGATCGGATGTCCCAGCGCCTCACGCGCCCGGTCCAGAAAGGCGCCCTTGCGGCGTGCCTTGCGCAGCGTGTTGGTACCCACGACGCGCACGCTCTCGGCATGCATGTCGCGAATACGTTGTCCAAACCTCTCCAGGCACGACAGCGACCGCTCGACGGCTTCGCGGCTCAAGCGACCGTGGTCGTCCAGCCCGGAGGCGAGCCGCACCATCTCCCGGAGCTTGTCGACGATGATGAGTTGCCCGTGCGAGTAACGGGCCACCACCATGTGAAAGCTGTTGGAACCGAGGTCTACGGCAGCGAGAACGTCCGGGAACTTGGCCCGCGCGCGTGCCAAAGTCGCGTCAGGCCGAGAACGAGGACCCGCAGCCGCAGGTGGTCGTGGCGTTCGGGTTGCGGATGACGAACTGCGCGCCCTCGAGGTCCTCGCGGTAGTCGATCTCCGCCCCGGCCAGATACTGGAAGCTCATCGGGTCGATCAGCAGCTTGACGCCCTGGTTCTCGACGCAGGTGTCGCCTTCCTCCTCGTTCTCGTCGAACGTGAAGCCGTACTGGAACCCCGAGCACCCGCCGCCCGAGACGAAGACGCGCAGCTTGAGATCCGGGTTGCCCTCCTCGCGGATCAGCTCGCCGACCTTCGTCGCGGCCGCGTCGGTGAAGACGAGCGCCTGTGCGTCGAGGACATCCGTTGCGTCTGCAGCGGCATTCATCTGTACTGGCTCCATGTCGGAAATCTGGACTCAGTTTAACCCCGGGCGCGCCCGGGTCAAAGCGCCGCGGCCTGCTCGACTTTCCACGGAAACGACTGGTCCACCGGAAATCGCAGCTTGCTCGAGCGCAGCGAGACCTCCGATTCATACGCCTGGAAGCCCGCCGGCAGCGTCACGCTCTGCTCGAGCACCTGGAAGTAACGAAACGAAAATGGCAACTCCGCACCAGGCTGCCCGAGCAGCTCGCCGATCGAATACTGGGCCGGTCGGTCATCCTGCATGCCGTGTATCACGATCCGGGCGAGCCCGGTCACGGCGGTTTCGTGGCGCATCGCCTGGATCAGCGTCAGCTTGATCAGATACTGGTCCGGCTCGGCGCCCGGCTGCACCTGGTAGCGCTGGATCCTGAGTCCCTGGATGCCGTCGGCCGGCGAGACGATCGTGCGGTAGAAGGCGAGATCCTCGCCCTGCCGCGACAGCTGCGACTGCAGGTCGCCGAGCGTGCGTTCGACCTGGCCGTAAGCTTCCCGGTCGAGCTGGCGCGCCATCTCGAGCTCCGCGACACGGGCATGCAGCTGGGCATTCTCTGCGTCGAGCCGCTCGATGCGCTGGTTCATCTCGCGCCGCTCGAGCGTCACCCGGGTCAGGTCGAGTCCGGCCGCAACCTGGCCGCGATGATCTGCGTACCACCAGGACAGCAGCAGCACGCCGGCCGTGGCGCCCGCGGCCAGCCACTGGGCCCAGCCGATCCCGCCGAGCCATCCGCCGATTGCCCGCAGCGGATTCACGGCGCCTGCGGGCCGCCACCTTCCCCGGGGGCCGCGACGGCGCTGCGCCGACGGCGCTTGCGTCGGCTGCGCGGACCGCGGACGCGCTGGCCGGTCGCATTGGGGCGTACCACCTCCTCGGACCACCAGTCCGGTCGTGGAGGCAATCCCGTCGGAAAAGCCAGCCTGCCGAGCTCGTCCAGGGCCCGGGCATAGACCGAGCGCTTGAAATAGATGACCTCGCGTACCGGCGACCAGTAGTCCACCCAGCGCCAGCCGTCGAATTCCGGTCGCTCCGTGACATCGAAGCGCAGGCGGCTCTCGTCACCGAGCAGCCTGAGCATGTACCAGCGCTGCTTCTGTCCGATGCAGAGCGGCTTCGAGCGACGCCTGACATAGCGACGTGGCAGCCGGTAACGCAGCCAGGTGCGCGTGCCCGCGATCAGCTCCACGTCCCCGGGCTCCAGACCGACTTCCTCGTGCAGCTCCCGGAACAGCGCGTCCTCGGGCGACTCATCGCGCTGCACGCCGCCCTGCGGGAATTGCCAGCCGCGACCATCGCTGCGCGCGCCGAGGAACACCTCCTGCTGGCCACCCAGCAGGATGATGCCGACGTTGGCGCGAAAACCCTGGGCGTCGATATAGTCGCTCATTGGTCTGTAAGTGCAGGACTGAACTGATTTTTTCACAAGGTGCCCGACGTATCCAAGCAAGTCTGCCCGAGTTTCAATATTGTTGCGCGGTCATAGCGAGTCCCGCCGCCGCCCGGACCTTCCAAGCCATATGCGTCGCCCGCCCCATCCTCTGGTACTGCCAGCCCTGGCGCTGGGGGTGGCCGCGTTGCTGCTCGTGTCGCTGGCGCTCGGCAGCGCCTCGCTGCCGCTCGCCGATGTGCTGGCGGCGCTGCGGCCTGGCGGCGAACCGACGCTGGCGCGCGACGTCGTGCTCGAGCTGCGCCTGCCGCGCGCGCTCGCGGCTCTCGGGGTCGGGGCGCTGCTGGCGCTGTCCGGCTCCATTCTGCAGGTGTTGCTGCGCAATCCGCTCGCCGACCCGTACGTGCTGGGGGTCTCGGGCGGCGCATCGGTGGCCGCGCTGCTCGGCCTGATGGCCGGCGTCCCGATGGCCGGCGTGGACGGGCTCGCGGCGCTCGGGGCGCTCGGCGCCGGGCTGCTGGTCTTCGCGCTCGCCCAGGGACCGGGCGGCTGGACGCCGGCGAGGCTGTTGCTGACCGGTGTCGTCGTCGCGGCGGGTGCCGGATCGATCGTGAGCCTGCTGCTGTCGCTCTCGGACGACACGCGGCTGCGCGGCATGGTGTTCTGGCTGCTGGGGGATCTCTCGCGCACCGATCGCTGGGGCTGGCTGCTCGGCATTGCGGCCGTGGCGACGCTGGCGGGCCGGGCACTCGGCCGCCACCTGAACGTGCTGGCGCAGGGCGAAACCCAGGCGCAGAGCGTGGGCATGAACGTGCGCAGCTTCCAGGCGGGTCTTTTCGTGCTCACTGCGCTGATGACCGGCGCGGCCGTCAGCGCGGCCGGCAGCATCGGATTCATCGGCCTGGTGACGCCACACCTGGTGCGCATGTCGCTCGGCACCGACCACCGCCTGATGCTGCCTTCGGCAGCGCTGCTCGGCGGGATGCTGCTGATGGCCGCGGACCTCGCGGCGCGCACGATCGCCGCGCCGCGACAGCTGCCGGTCGGCGCCCTGACCGCGCTGGTCGGCGTGCCGGTCTTCCTGTACCTGATGAGCCGGCAGCCGCGCTGATCAGCAGTGCGCTCAGTCGGTCATGTAGCCGTCGCTGAGCGTCCTCATGAACTCGACGATCGCATCCTCCTGCTCGTCGGTCAGGTGCAGGTCGCCGAGCTCCGAGTCGTTCACGTTCGCGAGCACCTCAGCCTCGGGCCAGCAGCCCTTCGCGATGGCTTCGTCGACCGGCGTGAGAAGCGACTCGTCGATCGGCGTGGCCGGGTCGTCGGCACACACCGGCTTCGCGTCGCACGTGTTGTAGAAGTGCACGATCTGCTTCAGCGTCTTGAAATACCCGTTGTGCCCGTAGGCCTTCACGAAACCGGGGTACGGACGCAGGTCCACGTTCCTGAGCGTCGGCACCTTCTGCTTGCCGTAGTTGTCGGCGGCGTATTCAGCGTAACCGCTGCTCGCCAGGAACTCGCCGAGGCCCATGTCGACCCAGCCGAAACCGGCCGGATTGAAGGCGAGCTGCGTGTAGAACGGATTCTCCGGGTTGCGCGGCACGCCGAGGTTGTCGAACGTGTAATCCGTGAGCAGCGGCGGCTCGTCGTTCGAACCCTCGTCGAGCACGTGGCATGCGGCGCACTTGCCCTTGCCCTTGAACATGTTGAGGCCCTTCTTCTCCAGCTTGGTGAGCTGGTACTCGCCGGCGAGGTAGGCATCGTATTTTGAGGTGAAAGCGTTCGACTCGGGCGAAGCCTCGAAGGCGGCGATCGCGAGCGCGATCTGGTCGTAGGCCGCGCCGGCCTTGTCGCGATCGGCCGGCGACAGCGCCAGCGTCGTGCCCTCGGCTGCGCACACCAGGTCGACGTCCGCCGGCCAGCCGATCGCGCAGGCACCGGGATACACGTCCTCGAACGTGACCGGATAGGCCGCGGTGCAGACGCGATACACGACGCAGGCGCTGTCCGGCAGCGCCTGCTCGAGCGGATTGAGGAACGGCCCCTGCGCCTGGTCAGCCGCGGGATTCCCGAGCCTCTCGCCGGTGGCCCGACCGTCCCAGAAGTTCCCGCCGATGAACAGCGGCGGGTCCTTCTTCTTGTCGAACTCGTAGTGCAGGATCGGCGCCGTCGTCGCATAAGCCGAGCTCGGCGGCTTGCGGTTACCGAAGCGGCCGGGAATCGACCCCTCGTAGGCGGAGCCGCCCGCATTGATGACCGAGTCTGGCCCGGTCCAGCCGACCCCCGGGCCATGGCACACCGCGCAGGCCTGGTTGAAATTGATCGACAGGTTGTCGTCGAAGAATATCGACTTGCCGAGCTGTTCGGTGTCCGTCAGTGCCTGAGCGTGCGCGGCCCCGGCGAAAGCCAGTGCGGCAAGCATTGCCAGGCCTGAAAATTCCGTCGTCCTGCTCATGGTCATCCCCTTGTCTTGCTAGCGCGCCGTCGCGGTCGCCGGATCGCTGGCCGGGCCTTCAAGGTCCGTCCCGAAGTCGAAGCTCCCGTTGCCGTCGCAATCGTTCCATGCCGTGACCAGATACGTGTACGTCATGCGGCTGGTGAGGCCGGTGTCCTTGTAGCTCAGCGTCGCGGCCGAAACGCTGCCGCGCAGCTGGAGCTTGCCGGACTGGTCGAAATAGACGTTGTAGCCGCCCGTGGTCGGCGCAGGGTTTGCCGCGCTCCAGTCGAGGGTGACCGACTTCTTGCCTGCCGAGGCGGCAAGACCCGTCGGCGCACCCGGAGCGCTGCACTGCTCGCCACCGCCGCCACCGGAGACCGGCTCGCCCCAGGTCGCCGAGGCCATCACGTACGGCTCGGCCATGCCGGTCGCAAGCCACGCATCAAGCAGGTTCACGCCCTCGTCGGCGAGAAACGCATTCTCGCGTCGGTTCGCGAGATACAGGAACTGCACGTACTCCCAGCTCGTGGGCTGGTAGAGCAGGCTGATCTCCGCATAGAACGCGTCCGTGGGTGGATCGAGCGCCAACTCGTCCCAGTACTGGTACGTGCCGCCGGTACCGCCGTACTGGTCGGCCGGCACCGGCAGCGCGTTGCGCTTGCGTGCCTCCTCAACCGACATGCCGTAGGTGGGTATCCGGTTGTCCTTCAGGACCGTGTTGTTGAGCACGAAGTGGAAGGTCTCGCGGGCCGTTCCGGAAGCCTGTGCCGCGAGCTGCCCGAGCGTGTAGCTCACGGCACCGCTGACGCGGTTGAACGACAGCGGCAGATCCGCCGGGTAGCCGAGATCGAGCAGCTGATCGGCCCATTCCTGCGTCATGCC
>DATIRA010000337.1:0-8548 GCA_035470225.1 Steroidobacteraceae bacterium
GCGCTGCGGCAGCAGAACCTGAAGCGGCTGCTTGCGTACTCCACCGTGTCGCAACTGTCCTACGTCGTGATGGCCTCGGCCATTCTGAAACCGCTGGCGGAGGTCGGAGCTGCGATGCACATGCTGGCGCACTCCTTCGGCAAGATCACGCTGTTCTTCGCGGCCGGCTCGATCTACACGGCGTCGAAGAAAACGGAACTGGGCCAGCTGTCCGGCATCGGGCGGCGCATGCCGGTCACGATGGCGGCGTTCACGATCGGCGCGCTGAGCATGATCGGCGTGCCGCCGACGGGAGGGTTCGTGTCGAAATGGTACATCCTGGCCGGCGCATTCCAGTCCGACAACTACCTGGCGCTGGGCACGATCATCCTCAGCACAGTACTGAACGCGGCCTACTTCCTGCCGATCGTCTACATGGCGTGGTTCGGCCGCGACGCGACGCCCGCCGCTCAGCAGCACGGTGAGGCGCCGTTCGCGATCCAGCTGGCACTGACCGTGACCGCGACTCTGACCCTCGCGCTGTTCGTCTACAGTGCGCCGGTCTACGAACTCGAAGCACAACTCGTCAGGGGGCAGCCGTGAACGCGAGGTCGGACAACGGGCGCGGTCAGGTGAATCCGCCGGAACCCGGCGCGCGACCTGAGGACGATGCCTGGCTGTCACGGCCGTCCACGATCCGGCTGCTGTGGCGGATCTTCACGGCGTTGCTGGTGCTGGTCGTGGCCGCGCAGTTGTGGTTCCCGGTAAAGGGCAGTTTCGGCGTCGACGGGTGGCTCGGTTTCGGCGCCGTCTTCGGCTTTCTCTGCTGTCTCGCGATGGTGCTGATCGCCCGGGCGCTGGGCTCCGTCGTGAAGCGGGACGAGACCTACTACCGGAGGCGTGACGATTAGCCCGGTGCTGCACCCTGCCCTGTTCATGCTGCTCGGCGCACTGCTGATCGGGCCCGCCCGCGGTCCGCTGCGCAGCGCGCTGGTGCTGCTGGTGCCGCTGGGTGCCCTTGCGCTGATCTGGCAGGTGCCGGACGGCGTCCAGATGAGCGTCCAGTTCCTGCAGTACCCGATCGAGCTGATAGAAGGCGGCGCGGTGCGGCGCCTGTTCGCGACGATCTTCGCGCTGATGGCCTTCGCGGGCGGACTGTTCGCCTTCCGCCAGGCCCGCTGGTTCGAACTGGCCGCTGCGTACGCCTACGCCGCCGGCGCCATCGGCGTCAGCTTCGCCGGGGACCTGATCACGATGTTCCTGTGCTGGGAACTGATGGCGCTGTTCTCGACCGTGGTCGTGTGGTGCGGCGTCACTCCGGGCGCACGTGCGGCGGGCATCCGCTACGCGATCATGCACCTGCTCGGTGGCGTGATCCTGAAGGTCGGCATCGAGGGCGTGATGATCCATACCGGGTCGATCGACGTGCGTCCGATGCTGGCCGACAGCTTCGACCACTGGATGATCCTGGTCGGCATCCTGATCAACGCCGCCGCGGCGCCATTCTCTCCATGGCTCTCCGACGCCTACCCCGAGGCCAGCCCGACCGGCTCGGTGTTCCTGTCGGCGTTCACCACGAAGACCGCCGTGCTGGCGCTGATCCTGCTGTTCCCGGGTGAACCGGTGCTGGTCGGCGTCGGCCTGTTCATGGTGATGTACGGCATCATCTATGCGCTGCTCGAGAACAACATCCGCCGCATCCTGGCCTTCTCGATCGTCAACCAGGTCGGGTTCATGGTCTGTGCGGTCGGCATCGGCACGCCGCTGGCGATCAACGGCGCAGCGGCCCATGCTTTCGCGCACATCATCTACAAGGCCCTGCTGTTCATGAGCGCGGGCGTGGTGGTCTACCGAACCGGCCTGAACAAGTGCTCCGAGGTGGGCGGCCTCTACCGCACGATGCCGCTCACCGCCGCCTGCGGCATCGTCGGAGCGCTGGCGATTTCGGGCTTTCAGCTCACCTCCGGCTTCACGACCAAGACGATGATCTCGCAGGCGGCTGCCTACGAGGGCCTGGCGTTCGTCTGGTTCGTGCTCGCGGCGGCCTCGGCCGGCGTATTCCTGCACGCGGGCATCAAGTTCCCCTGGTTCGTCTTCTTCCAGCGGGATTGCGGTCTGCGGCCCAAGGACGCACCGTGGAACATGGCTGCGGCGATGCTGCTGTTCGCGTTTCTCTGCATCCTGCTCGGCGTCGCGCCGGACCTGCTGTATCGCTTCCTGCCGTACCCGGTGGAGTACCAGCCCTACACGGCCGGCAAGGTGGTGTTCTACCTGCAACTGCTGCTGTTCAGCGGCCTGGCCTTCTTCCTGCTGCTGCCGCTGATGCGTCGCACCGAGACCATCAGCCTCGACTTCGACTGGTTGTGGCGGGTCGGGCTGCCGCGCCTGTTGCAGGCGCTGAGCGGGGCATGGGCCCGCATTGCCGGGCGCCTGGGGACCCTGCTCGACAGCGCCGGCCGGCGCCTGGCCCGACGCGGTCGGCATTTGTTCGGCACCCGGTTCGACGGCGGCCGGCAGGTGAGCGGCCTGTTCGCGGGCACCTGGCCGATCGGCACCGCGGCGCTGTGGATCGCCGTGCTGCTGACCGCCTACGTGTTCTTCTATTACCTGGCCTGACCGGCAGATGGACGATCTCGCCCTTCTCATCGACCTGCACCAGGATGGCAGGCGTCAGGGCCCCGGCGGCGACGATGAAACCCGCCTTGCCGTCGCGTTGTCGGGCCTGGGTCGGCGACGCGACCTGAAGATCGCTGACATCGGCTGCGGGACGGGCGCCTCGACGCTCTTGCTGGCGAAGGAGCTCGACGCCTCGGTGGTCGCAGTGGACTTCGTGCCGGAGTTCATCCGCCGGCTCGCTGTCGCCGCGGAACGCGCCAGCCTCGGCGGACGGATCGAGTCGCTGGTGGCCTCGATGGAATCGCTGCCATTCGAAGATCGGTCGCTCGACGCGATCTGGTCCGAAGGCGCCATTTACAACATCGGGTTCGCGAACGGCATAAAGGCCTGGCGTCGTTTCCTGAAGCCGGGCGGGATACTGGCCGTGTCGGAGCTGACATGGCTCACGCAGACGCGGCCCGCCGCACTCGAGCAGCACTGGTTGCGCGAATACCCCGAGGTGGACACGGCATCGGCGAAGATGGCGGTCCTGGAGAAGAACGGCTTTTCCCCGGTCGGATACTTCACTCTTCCGCGACGCTGCTGGCTGGATAATTACTACCGCCCGCTGCAGGCCCGCTTCCCGGATTTCCTGTCGCGTCATGGCGACTCGGGAGCCGCGGCCGCCATCGTGGCGGCAGAGCAGAACGAGATCTCGCTCTACGAGCGGTATTCGGCATTCGTCGGTTATGGCTACTACGTCGCGGGAAAGACCGCCGACTGAGCCATCGGAGGCGCGTGACGACGGCTCGACGAGCCGCCGGCACCGGGGAAGCGTTCCGGCACGCGGCTAGAGTATCGGCGCCATCAGCCGCGACAGCCGGACACCGAAGCGCCAGTACCAGGGCCGCTCCCGGTAATCCTCCGGACGAATCAAGCGACTGCTGGCCAGGTCCCGCTCGAACATCGCCGCGACCTCGCTCGCAAACCCCGCGTCGTACACCACAGCTGCGACCTCGAAGTTCAGCCGGAACGAACGGTTGTCAAAGTTGTGCGTGCCGATGGACACGGTCTGATCGTCGATGACCATTACCTTCTGGTGCATGAAACCGGGCTCGAAGGCGTAGAACTTGACGGCCGACTCCTCCAGCAGCTCCATGTAGTAAAACGCGGCCATCTGCGGCAGCAGGCTGTCGGCCTTGCCCGGCACGATCACCCGGACGTCGACGCCGCGCAGTGTCGCGAGCATCATCGCCTTGATGATCGCGTCGTCCGGCACGAAGTACGGGGCGGTGATCCAGATGCGCTCCTTTGCCGAGTTGAGCGCGTGCACGAAGAACATGCCCGCGGTCTCCAGCGGATCGGCAGGTCCGGTCGCGACCACTATGGCCGGTAGATCGGAGTCCGGCGCAGGCTGCGGCACCCAGTTCAGGTCCAGCAGCTCGCGCTGCGCCCAGAGCCAGTCGGAGGCGAACACGCCCTGAGCCTGTATCGCGATCGGGCCGTCGAGGCGCACGTGCGTATCGCGCCAGGGGCTGAAGTCCGGGTCGAGTCCGAGGTACTCGTCACCGACGTTGTGCCCCCCGATCCAGGCGGTCCTGCCATCGACCACGACGATCTTGCGATGATTGCGGAAGTTGAGCTGGAACCGGTTCCGGGCTCCCTGCGTCGTGTTGAACTGGGAGTAACGGACGCCGGCTGCGTCCAGGTCCTGCTTGTACTGCGTCGTGATGTCCGTGCCGATCTCGTCGTACAGGAAATAGACGTCGACGCCCGCCCGGGCCCGCTCGATCATCGCCTCCTTGAGCTGCCGCCCGAGGCCGTCGTCGTGCACGATGTAAAACTGCACGAGCACGTAGTCCTCGGCCGCGCGGATTCCGGACAGGATGCTGTCGAACGTGGCCTCGCCATCGATCAGCAGTTCGGCGCGATTCCCCGTGACCGGCCGGGTGCGGGATAGACCGCGCAGCGCTTCCCAGACCGGCATCGGCCGATCGAACTTGACGGCGGCGGCACTCATGTTGTCGTAGACGCTCGCATAGAGATGGTCGAACTCTTCCTGCACCTCCTTGCGGGCATCGAGGTATCCCTCGAACTTGCTGCGCCCGAAGACCCAGTACGCAGGCACGCTGACGACCGGCGCGGCCACGAGCGCCAGCGACCATGCGATGGCTCCCTGGGCCGTGCGTGTAGACATGATCGCGTCCACGGCGGAGACGAGGCCGAGGAACTGGAACACGAGGTAGGTCCACAGCAGGACCCTGCGGATTCGCCCCCGGCGCGGCTTTCCGGCGGCCGCGGGATCCGCGGAGGCAGCCCCCGCCGTGGCGTGTTCCTGGTGCATTCTTGTCTCCCTCGTTGGTCCGGGCACGGCGCCCGCAGGTCGCTACAGCTCGCCGGCGAGCAGCTGCTGCGCCATCTGGCAAGCCGCCTCGACGATCAGCGGCGTGAGTTCCCCGGCCGCCTCGCCACGCGTGTGAGCCCAGCCCACGTAGGAAAGCGCCCGGGCCATCATCAGCGCCGGCAGCATCGCGAGATGCTCATCCGGAAGCTCGCGGTGACGCCGATAACCCTCGATCATACCGCCGAGCGCAACCTCGAAGCTCGGGCGGCCGAGGTGCCCGAACATTGCCGTCGCGAAATCGTACAAGTGCCAGCCGTAGCCCGTATCGTCCCAGTCGATGAGCCGGAGCTGCTCGCCATCGTAGAAGAGGTTCTCCGGCAGCAGGTCGCCGTGCACGAGGCCGTACCTGTCGGCACCCTTGCCGAACTGCGCGAGCGCAGCCGCGGTCACCTCACGCGCGCGGTGCAGCAACTCGAGCTGTCCGGGCGAGAGGACCTCGAGATCCCAGTAGCGGCCGCAGATCGCGCCGGTTTCCCCGAAGAATCCTTGCTCGTCCCAGGAAAAGCGTGTGAAGCCTTCCGGTTTCGACCAGGCGAGGCCGTGCTGGTGGATCAATGCGGCCTGCGCACCAGCCAGCGTATAGACGCGAAAGATCTCTTCGTCCTCGAGTGCGACGCCCTGTTCCACGCTGCCGATGGCCTGACCCGGCACCCACGCCAGCAGGTCGACCTGCCGGCCCTCCGGCACGGCTGGCGTGCTCACCTTCGCAAAGCTCGTGCCGTCGCGACAACGGATCGCCTCGGTGGTCGCGATCCCCGCCGCGCGCAGCGATCCAAGCCACTCGAGCTCCGAGCGCAGCGCCGCGTCGCTGTGATAACCACGGCGATGAACCCGCATCGCGTAACGGGTTCCGTCAGGCCCGGACACCTTGAAGACGACGTTCTCGCGATGCTTCAGCAGTTCGAGCCGGCTCCCGGCAAGATCCCAGTGCCCGAGTGCCCGGCCGGCCAGCTCCGTCATCTGGTCCAGATACGCGCTCGTAAGGTTCATTTCATCTTCGCTCATCGCAATGCGCTCCTCTGCAAGTCACGGAGCGCGTCCTCGAAGCGCCCGAGGGCGTCGTCGCAGTATGGCCGGTCGATCAGAAGGCCCGGCTTGAACTGCAGCACAGATCGATCGAAGCCCGCGAACATCGCCCAGATTCCGTGCCGGTACAGCGCTCCGGTCATCCGCATGCCGCCATCCGGCGCGTCGAACTCGAGCCCCATCACCAGTCCCTGCTGACGAATGTCCTTGAAGAAAGGATAGCGGGCGCGAAGACCCTCGAGACCATTCCTCAGATAGCTTGCGACCGAGGCGACGTTCTCCAGCGTGCCCGTGTCTGCGCAGAGCCCGAGCGCATGACAGCCGACCGCACAGCCCGGCTCGGCGCCGCCGAAGGTCGAGACGTAGCCCCACCCGTCCTGCTCGAGCCAGCTCCCGACCTTGCGCGACAGCACGGCGGCCGATACCGGGTAGAGACCGCCGGAGAGACCTTTGCCCGTCACCAGCACGTCAGGCTTCACGTCCCAGCAATCGACGCCCCACAGCCGGCCGGTGCGGCCGAGCCCCGTCTGCACTTCGTCGGCGATGTACAGCGAGCCGTGCCGCTCGCATAGCGCGCGCACGCCCGGCAGGTAATCGGGGTCGGGTATCGGAAAGCCGCTGGTGGCCGGAATCGTCTCCATCAGCACCGCGGCCACATCGTCGTCGCCGAGCGCACGCTCGATCGCGGCGAGATCGTTGAACGGCACCCGCAGGAACTCGCCGGGATAGTCGCTCAGGAAATCCGCCGCGGCCGAGTCGTCCCCGGCCGCACCGGAAAGCCCGGATCGCCCATGATAACCACGCGCGAGCGCCACGATCTTGCGTCGCTTCGTGCAGCGACGGGCCGACTTGATCGCGACATCGACCGCCTCGGCGCCGCTCGGCGTGAATACCGTGTACTGCAGTCCGGTTGCGGCGGCCAGCCGCTCGGCCAGCTCGGCCCGCGCCGGATTCGCGAAATGATGGTTGCCGACGTCGGCGAATCCCAGCGTATCGAGCAGAACTTCCATCAGCACCGGATGGCGGTGCCCGAGGCTGTACGTACCCCCATTCAGATGGAAGTCCATGAACTCACGGCCGTCGAGGTCCCAGAACCGATAGCCCTCGCGGCGACCGATCACCAGCTCTACGCCCAGCGCCGCCAGCCGCTCGACGCGATCGGGGAACAGGAAGCTGCGCGCCCGCTCGAGCACCCGAGTCTTGTCAGACCGGCCAGCCCGGCCGCCCGGCGCATCACCGTGGTGATCCGGCACCGTCGCATCGCCCACGGTTCGTCCGCCTGCCGCCATGTCGCTCTCCTAGGCCGGTCGAATCCGGCATGCCGATCGTCCCCGGGTCCATCGGGCCCGATCGGGGCGACGCTGTCAAATGCCGCGGTCCCGGCGAACTGGATCCACGCGCGGACCGGGCTCGAACCGGGGTGTTGTACCTTATTCGCCAGGACTGTTCCGGACGCCCGCAACATGGATTCTGTCACCCAGATCGCGCTCGGTGCCGCCGTCGGCACCGCGGTGCTCGGCCGCAAGGTCGGCGCCCGGGCCGCACTGTGGGGCGCGGTCTGCGGCACGTTGCCGGACCTGGACGTCCTGGTGGCCTACGGCGACCCGGTCCGCGACTTCACCTATCACCGCGCGGAGAGCCATTCGCTGTTCTGGCTGACGCTGGCATCGCCGCCGCTCGCGCTGATGATTTCGCGACTGAACCGCTCGAGCGGCGCCGGCTTCCGGGAGTGGCTCGCGCTGGTCTGGCTGGCGCTGGTCACGCACCCGCTGCTCGACGCGTTCACCGTGTACGGCACGCAGCTGCTGCTGCCATTCTCCGATTATCCAGTCGGGATCGGCAGCATCTTCATCATCGACCCGATGTACACGCTGCCGCTCGTGGTCGGATTGCTCGGCGCGCTATGGCTCCGGCGCCGGGACCCGCCAAGAGCCCAGCGCTGGAACGCGGCGGGCCTCGTGGCAAGCAGCGCGTATCTCGTGTGGACCGTCGCCGCCCAGGCTCACGTCGAGGGCATCGTGCACCGCTCGCTGGCCACCAGCCCGATGTCGGACGGCCGCGTACTGGTGACACCGAGCCCGTTCAACAGCCTGCTGTGGCGCGTCGTCGTGATGGACGACGGGAGCTACCACGAGGGATACCGCTCGCTGCTCGACCGCGGCGATACGGTCGCTCTCGCCAGGCATCGCAGCGAGGCCCAGCTGCTCGCGCCACTGCAGCAAGACTGGGCCATCCGGCGGCTCGCCTGGTTCTCGAAGGGCTTCTACGGTGTTCGGCGGGCGGGAGCCGACGACAGGTTCGCAACCGGATCCGCGAGCACGGTCGGACAGCTGCTCGGGCTGGTCGAAACTGCGGCAGCCGGAGACGGTGCAGCGGCTCTCGAGCAACCGATCGTGATGACGGATCTCCGGATGGGCCAGACGCCGTTTTTCGTGTTCTCCTTCCTCGTGGCGGACCTGCGCGACGAGGGCGTCGTCGCGGTCCCGAGCCTGCAGCTGCCGACCGAACGGCCCCCGGTGCGAGCGGCGCTCGCGTGGCTGGGCC
>DATIRA010000338.1:0-6985 GCA_035470225.1 Steroidobacteraceae bacterium
AGCACCTCGCCACCACTGGTTCCAGTCATGGAATCCCCCGGCCTTCCGAGCTGTTTTTCGATGAAAGTCCACTATAACGGCTGGCGGTCCGGCCAGGGACTGTGGCTTGCCGGGGGGTAGAATCGCCGGTCGTGAACCTCACGCTGCTCGAATGGCTGCCTCTGCTCGCCGCGCTGGCCGGGGCGGGCGTCGTCGCCGGCATTCTGGCCGGACTGCTGGGCGTGGGCGGCGGCATCGTGATCGTGCCTGCGCTGGATTTCGCGCTGACAGCCGTCGGCGTGTCGCCCGCGGTGGCGCTGCACATCGCGGTCGCGACGTCGATGGCAACGATCATTCCTACCGCTGCCGCGTCCGCCCGGGGTCACGCACGCGAGGGATCGGTGGATTTCGAAGTGATCCGGCGCTGGTCCGTGCCGATCGCACTCGGTGCGCTGGCCGGGGCACTGCTCGCGTCGCGCGTCCAGGGGCGCACGCTCGCGCTCGTGTTCGCGGTAATCGCGTTGCTGGCCGCGGTGCGGATGCTGCTGCCGTTCAAGGGCCGCACGCTGCGCCGGTCGATCCCGGGTGGTCTGGTCGGGGCGACGCTGCCGGCCGCGATCGGCGGCATCTCCGCGATGATGGGCATCGGTGGCGGGACGCTGAGCGTTCCCTCGCTCACGCTTTGCGGCCTGCCGGTGCACCGGGCCGTTGGCACCGCTTCGCTGCTCGGGCTGCTGATCGCAATCCCCGGCACGGTCGGCTACCTGTTCGCGCAGGCGCCGGTCGGCCTCGCTCCGGCCCTCACGGTCGGATACGTGAGCCTGCCCGGATTCGCCGTGGTCTCGCCGCTCAGCTGGCTCGCGGCACCGCTCGGCGTCAGGCTCGCGCACCGCCTGGACCGCCGCACGCTCTCGGCGGGATTCGGGCTGTTCCTGCTGATCGTCGCTGGCCGGATGATTTTCCGCGTGCTTTCCACGCACGCGGGCGGGTAGCATGCCGACCGATCCTGTGTAATTGCGGACAATCCGGGAGACAGACGATGCGTGTTCCCTCGAAACGGGCCCGATGGGCAGCTTATCTCGCGGCTGCGCTTGCGGCGGCAGGACTCGTGGCAGCCTGCGGAACGACTGGCGGTGGAAAGGCCGACGGCGTCGCGACCGCTCAGGGAGCCAACGGCGAATTCGTCTGGCGCGACCTCGTGACCAGCGATCCGGCAGCGGCGCGCAGGTTCTACGGTGAGCTGCTTGGCTGGACTTTCGAGGAGACCACTGCTTTCGGACGACCCTACCTGCTCGCGAAACAGGATGGACGCTACGTCGGCGGGATCGTCCAGATGTCCTCCGGTAACGACCGCGGCGGCTCGCAATGGCTTTCGTATATGTCGGTCGCAAACGTCGAGTCGGCGCTGGGCGCTGTCGAGGCTGCAGGCGGCAGGCGCATCCTTGGTCCGGTCGAGGTCAGCGGCGTCGGGCGCGCCGCGCTGGTCTGGGATTCGCAGGGTGCGCCGCTGGGTCTCGCCGAGGTCGGCGAGCGACTCGACGGTATGGCCAGTGGCGATGGGAACGGCGAGTTTTTCTGGATGGAATACCTCGCCAATGACGTTCCGGCTGCGCTGGCGTTCTACAAGGATCTCGCAGGCTACGAAGTGGAGGCACACGCCGCGACGGCGGTGCCCTACTACCTGCTCAAGTCCGGAAGTGCGCAGGCGGGCCTGTTTCAGAATCCGGTCGCGGGCGTGACGCCCAACTGGCTCGCCTACGTCCGGGTGGCCGACCCCGCCGCGCTGGCCGCGAAGGTGCCATCGCTCGGCGGGCGCGTGATCATCGCGCCCAGTTCCGGGCTGCGTGACGGGACGCTGGCCGTGATCGCCGATCCGACCGGAGCGGTGATCGCGCTGCAGAAGAAATCAGGTTGAGGAGCCGGAGCATGAGATATTCCACATACATCCGGAGAATCGCGCTCGGCGCGGTGCTCGCGACGATGCTGGCGATCGCGGGCTGCAAGGTGGGGGTTGGTGTCAGTACGTCGATACCTGCGCCCTGGGGCTCGGTCAACGTCGGCACCAGCACCCATTTCCCGACCTACGGCTGGTAGCGCGCGAACGACTCGAGTTCCTCGAGGAAGCGTCCATGCCAGGCATGGATGTCGTTGCGACGCAGCGTCACTAGCATCTGCTGGTGGCGCTCGCGTCGTTCCGCCAGCGGCATCTGCAGCGCGTCTTCGATCGCGCGAGCCACGCCCTGGATGTCGTTCGGGTTGACCAGTAACGCGCTGGTCAGCTCGTCCGCGGCCCCGGCGAGCGTGGAGAGGACCAGGACGCCCGGATCGGCGGGGTCCTGCGCCGCGACGTACTCCTTCGCGACCAGGTTCATGCCGTCGCGGACCGGCGTCACCAGCGCCACCCTCGACTGCCGCATGAAGCCCATCAGCACGTCGTGCGGGAAGTTCCGGTTGAGGTAGCGGATCGGGGTCCAGTCCACGTCGGCGAAGCGGCCGTTGATTCGTCCGGCCACCTGCTCCAGCGAATTGCGGATCTCGGCGTAGGCCGGCACCTCGGTTCGGCTCAGCGGCGCGATCTGCACGTAGCTGACCTTGTCGAGGTTCTCGGGATAGTGCTCGAGGAAGCGCTCGTACGCCTCGAATCGCTCGAGCAGGCCCTTGCTGTAGTCGAGGCGGTCCACGCCGATGATGCCGCGACGGCCGAACATTCCGGCCACCCGCCGCATTCGCTGCACCGACTGCTTCTCGAGCCCCTGCACGGTCTCGGCCTGGATGCCCTCGACGTCGACCCCGATCGGAAACACGCCGAGCCGCAGCTGCCGCCCGCAAGCCCGTATGCTGCCGTCCGGTGCGAGCGACTCCGCGCCGAAGACCTCAACCACGGCCGAGCAGAAGGAGTCCAGGTCGCGGCGGGTCTGGAAACCTATCAGGTCGTAGCTCATGAACTGGTGCATCAGCTCGGCGTGGCTCGGCAAAGCGCGCAGCGCCTCGATGTGCGGGAACGGGATGTGCAGGAAGAAACCGACCGGCTGACGGATGCCGCGTTCGCGTAGCTCCTGCGCAAGCGGGATCAGGTGGTAGTCGTGCACCCAGATGCGGTCGTCGCGATCGAGCAGCGGCGCGAGGCGTTCCGCGAACTGGCGGTTGACCCGCAGGTAGGCCTCGTGCTCCTCGTCGCGGTAGCGTGCCGCATCCAGGAAGTAGTGGAACAGCGGCCAGATCGCGCTGTTGCAGAAGCCGAGGTAATAGAGCTCGTGGTCCTCGCTGCCCAGATCGATCGTCGCGTACTGGACCTGGCCACGGGTCGTGACGTGCGGCGCTGCGACGGGACCCTCGCGCAATTCGCCGCTCCAGCCGAACCAGAGGCCACCGCGGGCCTTCATCGCCGCGAGCACGCCCACGGCCAGTCCGCCTGGCGGCGCGCCGCGCTTCGGCACCGAGATGCGGTTCGAGACGGCGACCAACCTGCTCAAGATGACTCTTCCCTGGATTCGAGCAGGCCGGCCAGGAAGACCCGGAGCGCGGCGGGATCCGGAAGGCTGAGCTGGGCCCGGACGCGCTCGCCGACCGACACCGACAGTCCGCCATGTCGCTCGACGGCCGCGAAGCCATCCAGGTCGGTCAGGTCGTCGCCGGCGAAAACCGGCTGACGGCCGAGAAACGGCTCCTCCTTCATGAACGCGTGGATCGCGTCGGCCTTGGACACGCCTGCAGGTTTCAGCTCGAGAACCCGGGACCCGGGCTGCACGTGATAGCCACTGCCGAGTTCCCCGCGCAGCCGCTCCACCTCGCGGGTGACCTTGGCCTCGAGGTCCGGCGCGCGGCGATAGTGCAGCGCCAGCGCGCCGCCTTTGTCCTCGAGGATCAGCTCCGGATGCTCGGCAACCAGCGCGGCCAGCACTGGCCGCGCCCGCTCGAGGCCTTCGCCGGGCCCTTGCTGACGATGCACCGTGCCCGCAGCGTCGCGCCGCTCGAGGCCGTGCAGGCCGGCCGCCGGCCAGCGGTCGGGCGCGAAGATCTGATCGAGCTGCCTGAGCGAGCGGCCGCTCACCAGCGCGAGTGCGCCGCCGGTCGCCCGCGAGGCTTCGTGCAGCAGTTCTCGCAGCGCATCGTCCACCTCGACCGCGTCGGGTACCGGCGCGAACTCGAGCAGCGTTCCGTCCACGTCGAGAAACAGGCAAAAAGGCCCTTTCTGCAAGTCTGGCTGCAGTTTCGCTCTCCCCTCGGGTCTCGCTGACGGTCGCTCGTCAGGCATGGATCTCGCGGGCCCGGGTGCGACCGCGGCTTGCGGCGGCCTTCGTAAAGCCCTGGGCCGGTCAAAATATTCGAACAATTATAGAATCCCCTGCCGTGGCACTGGAAGAATATTGCCGACGGCAGCGCTGAGAGGAATTCACAGATGGCTCGCGCACTGCCACCACTGACGTCGCTGCGCGCCTTCGAGGCGGCAGCGCGCCTGCGCAGCTTCACCAAGGCCGCGCTGGAACTCCACGTCACGCCGGCTGCGATCAGTCACCAGATCCGCGGCCTCGAGAAGCACCTGGGCGTGCGCCTGTTCCAGCGCAAGGGACGGCAGATCGAACTCACCGAGCAGGGCGAGATTGCAGCAGGCCACTTCCGCGAGGCTTTTGAGCGTCTCGGCCGGGGGGTGAGCGCGCTGAGGGCCCGCGAGCGCGAGGGCGTCCTGATCCTCAACACGACGCCTGCCTTCGCAACGCGCTGGCTGGTGCCTAGACTGGGGCGCTTCGCGAAGAAATTCCCTGGAATCGAGCTGCGCGTCAGGACCGGGCGTTCGGTCGTCGATTTCGACGGCGAGGACGTCGACGCGGCGATCCGCTTCGGCAGGGGCGCGCTGGACCGTGTCGTAGCGGACCGCCTGTTCGGCGAGTACGTCACACCGGTGGCGGCGCCGTCGCTGTTGCGCGGGCATGCGCTGCGCAGGCCGGGCGACCTCGCCCACATGCCACTGATCCAGGACGATTCGATGCGCCGTGCTGGCCGCCCTCCGAGCTGGGACGAGTGGTGTCGTGCGGCAGGCGAGGCGACTTTCGACACGAGCCACGGCGTGCACTTCGACGACGGACACCTCGTGCTGCAGGCCGCTGCTGCAGGGCAGGGCGTCGCGCTGGGTCGCCTGGCGTATGCCGCCGAGGAGATCGCCTCCGGTGTCCTGCAGATGCCGTTCAGCCAGGTGATCGAGCTGGACCTGGACTACTATCTGCTGATACCGGAAGCGCGTCGGGGCGAACCCACGATCGCGGCCTTCCGGCGCTGGCTGCTGACGGAGGCACGAACGTTCCAGCGGGTCCTGGACCGGCTGCTGGAGCAGACTGTATCGCGTCGCCGACGCAGGACCTATGCGACAGGGGGGGCCACATGATCCCGCGGATGCATCGCACTATGCTCGCGTCACTGTGCCTGGCGCTGGCCGCGGCGCCGGCCGGTGCTGCGGAGCGTGGCGCCGCCACCGAAGCGATCGACGCGGCGATCGCGAGCGCCGATCGTCCGGCCGCCGACCGCGACGAGGACGGCCGGCGCAGACCAGCGGAGCTGCTCGCATTTCTCGGCGTGGAACCGGGCATGAGGGTCCTGGATGTGTTCGCGGCGGGCGGCTACTACACGGAGCTTCTGGCGCGGGTGGTCGGCGTGAAGGGACAGGTCATCGCCTACAACAACCCGCCTTACGCGAAATTCGCCTTACGCGATGCGCTCGCCGGCGACCGGCTGCCGAACGTACGCCAGCTCACGGCTCCGATCGACGCGCTCGGCCTGGCCCCGGGAAGCCTGGATGCGGCGCTGTTCGTGATGTCCTACCACGACCTGTACTGGCGCCCCGAGGACGGGTCGTGGCCCGCGACGGACCCGGCCGTGCTGCTCGCCGGGTTGCGCTCGGCGCTACGGCCGGGTGCCGTGGTCGTAGTGCAGGACCACGTCGCGGCCGCGGGCCTCGACCCGACCGACAGCGTCGGCAGGCTCCACCGCATCGATCCGGCGGTCGTGCGGCGTGACTTCAGCGCTGCCGGCTTCGAGTTCGAGGCTGCGGACGCGATGCTCGAGCACCCGCAGGACGACCACTCGCTGCAGGTCTTCGATCCCGCGATCCGTGGCCGGACCGACCAGTTCGTGTTCCGCTTCCGGAAGCCGCTGGAGTGAGCGTGATGCCCGGCAGCGGCGACGCCCCGGGCGGGGGCGCGCTGCGTCTCGCGATGTGGTCGGGACCGCGCAACATCTCGACCGCGTTGATGCGCTCCTTTGGAAACCGGCAGGACACGCGCGTGGTCGATGAACCCTTCTACGCGCATTACCTGCAGGTGACCGGGCTGCCGCATCCTGGCCGGCAGGAGATCATCGCCGTGCACGAGTCCGACTGGCGCCGCGTGGTCGAGTCGCTGCTCGCGCCACTGCCCGAAGGGGTGCGCATCCTCTACCAGAAGCAGATGTCGCACCACTTGTTGCCCGGGATGCGGCGCGACTGGCTCGACCGCATGACCCATGCGTTCCTGATCCGCGACCCGCGCCATATGCTGGCGTCGCTCGAGCAGAAGCTCGGTGATTTCGACCTGTCTGCGACCGGGCTGCCGCAGCAGGTGGAGATCTTCGACCAGGTGCTGCAGAACACGGGCCGGGTTCCGCCGGTGATCGACGCGGCCGACGTGCTGGCCGCACCGGAGCCGATGCTGATGGCGTTGTGCGCCGCGCTCGGGGTGCCGTTCACGCGACGGATGCTCAGCTGGCCGCCGGGACTGAGGGCCACGGACGGCGTGTGGGCGAAGCACTGGTACGAGAAGGTCGAGCGGTCGACCGGCTTCGCGGCGCGTGCCGAGGAGCCTGCCCGGCCACTCGAGGGGCCGCTCGCCCGGCTCGAAAGCGAATGCCGGCCACTGTACGAAAGGCTTCGCGCGCACCGACTGCGCGCGTGAGGAGTGCCGAGTGCTGCAGACCTTCGACGAACGCAACCGCGGCCTGATCGTAAACATCAACGGGCGGTTGCTGCCACGCGACGAGG
>DATIRA010000339.1:0-7162 GCA_035470225.1 Steroidobacteraceae bacterium
TGGCGCTCGCCGCGACGAAGCGCCGCTTCAACCTGGCGATCCTGCGCGAGGTGATGCGCTCGACGCTCAGCATCACCTCGATGATTTTCGTGATCCTGCTGGGCGCGAGCGTGTTCAGCCTTGTCTTCAGGGGGCTCGGCGGCGAGAACCTCGTGCACGATGCGCTGGCCTCGATGCCAGGCGGAGTCGCCTCCGCGGTGCTGGCCGTGATGCTGGTGATCTTCGTGCTGGGATTCTTCCTCGATACGTTCGAGATCATCTTCATCGTGGTGCCGATCGCCGCCCCGGCCCTGATCAAGCTCGGCGTGGACCCGGTCTGGCTCGGCGTGATGATCGGCATGAACCTGCAGGCGAGCTTCCTGACGCCACCGTTCGGCTTCGCGCTGTTCTACCTCCGCGGCGTCGCCGAGGGCCTGCTCCGGACGATCGACATCTACCGCGGCGTCGTGCCGTTCGTGGGCCTGCAGTTGCTGGCCATCGCGCTGCTGTGGCTCGCGCCCGGGATGGCGACCAACCTGCCGGAGAAGCTGTTCGCACAGCAGGCGACGACGATCGAGATGCCCGATGACGGCGGTACGGAGATCGCGCCCGCGGGCTCTCCGGTGGCCGACGACTTCAGCGACCTGCTCGAGGATCCCACGCCGGGTCGCAATCCGCCCTACCAGGATGATTTCGAGGATCTGCTGCCCGAGTGAGCCGGGACCCGCAGGCCCGCAGCGCTACTGCATGAGCCTGAACTCGAACGGCAGCCGCCGCGCATTCAGGTAGGCCTGTTCGCCGATCCGGGTCCAGGGGATGATCTGCTTCCTGAACGCCAGGAAGCCCTCGATGATGCGCCGTACGATGCGGTTCGGCGACGTGTCGGCCGCGTAGATCTCGTTCAGCACCTCGTTGGACTTCTCTCCACAGGCCATCAGCACGTCCTCGGGCAGACCGCGCACGATCACGCCGTGGTCCTTGACCAGCGTACGCAGCGCCGGTCCGGAACGGGCGTTGTACTCGGCCAGCATGTCGCCGGTCGCGGCCTCGGCGGCCGTGCGGACGATCGCCTGCAGCTCGGGCGTGAGCGAGTTCCATGCACGCTCGTTGATCATCAGCTGCAGGTTCGGCCCCGGCTCGTGGTAGCCGGGCGCGTAGTAGTACTTGCAGACCTGGTAGAAGCCGAGAGCCAGGTCGTTGTAGGGACCGATCCATTCGGCCGCGTCGATCGCGCCGGACTGCAGCGCGGGGAAAATCTCGCCACCCGGCAACGTCACCGGCGTGACGCCGAGCTTCTGCAGCACGCGGCCCTGGTTTCCCGGCGCTCGGAACTTCAGGCCCTTCAGGTCCTCGAGCGAGCGGATCTCGCGCCGGAACCAGCCCAGCATCTGTGTGCCGGTGCTGCCGGCATGGAACGCACGAATGCCGAAAGGTGCGTACAACTCGTCCCAGAGCGCCTGGCCGTTGCCGTACTTCACCCAGGCATCCATCTCGGCCGCGGTGAAGCCGAAGGGAAAGGTGGTAAAGAACGGACAGCCTTCGGACTTTCCCGTGTGGTAGTAAGAGGCGTCATGGCCGAGCTGCGCAGTGCCGTTGGCTACCGCACCGAAGCACTCGAGCGCAGGCACGAGCTCGCCGGCCGCGTAAACCTTGATCGTGAGCCGGCCGCCGCTCATCGCGGTGATGTTCGCCGCGAGCCGCTCGGCGCCCGTACCCAGGCCGGGCAGCCCCTTGGGCCAGCTCGTCACCATGCGCCACTCGATGAGGCCCTTCGAGATGGCGGGTGCGGCGAGCGCGGCTGCTCCGCCGGCGACCGCTGCCTTCAGAATCGTCCTGCGTTTCACGCTCGCCCCTGCCTGCGGCCTGGTGAAGGTCCCGCCGCGGATACTAGGACATTCATCGTGCCCGTGTCCGCAGGCCGCATCGTGCGCTCGTCCGGCGCCGCCGCAGACTGTTTCGGACGGGCCCGACAGGTCGCCCGCTCCAGGCGATGTTGTGGCTCGCGGACATTCGGACGATCATGCCCTCAATCCCCCGATCGACGGACACTCTCGATGCACCACTGGACGGCCGCCGCGCTGCTCGCCCTGATCGCCCTGCCCACTTCATCCACGCTCGGCGAGACGATGGAGAAACCCGCGGCGCTGGTCGCCGATGGCATACCGGAGATACCTGCCGAGCTGGCCGCCCGGACACGCCCGTATCTCGAGTTCCGGACTGCGAGCTTTCTCGGCTGGCATCCCCTGGATCGCTCGATGCTGATCACGACCCGCTTCGGCAATACCAACCAGGTGCATCGGGTCGCGCGACCCGGCGGCGCGCGCGAACAGCTCTCGTTCGAGCAGGACCGGGTCCGTTTCGCAAGCTATGCACCGAAATCGGGCGACGTGACATTGGTGACCAGGGACACAGGCGGCGACGAGTTCTACCAGCTCTACCGGCTCGAGCAAGGCCGGTTGTCGCTGCTGACGGATGGCCACAGCCGTAACCAGCCGGGCACCTGGAGCCGGGACGGCAAACTCGTCGGCTATTCATCGACCCGGCGCAATGGAACCGACACGGACCTGTACGTGATGAACCCCCGGGATCCGGGCAGCGATCGGCGCGTCGCGGAGCGCAAAGGGGGCGGCTGGAACTTCATCGCGTTCTCGCCGGACGGGGCGCGGGCCGTCGTCTACGAATATGTTTCGATCACCAAATCCAACCTGTGGCTGCTCGAGCTCGCTTCCGGGGCGATGACGCCGATCGGCGATCACTCGCGGCCCGTCGCGTATCGCGGCGCCCAGTTCGCACCCGACGGGACGCTCTGGGTGACCAGCGACGAGGACTCGGAATTCCTCCGGCTCGGCACGCTCGACATCGCGAGCGGCCGGTTCACGCCCCGCGCGCCCGAACCGCGCTGGGACGTCGAGGGCTTCGATGTCGCCGACGACGGCAGCTTCGTCGCCTATATCGTCAACGAGGCGGGCAGCGGTCGGCTGCGACTGCTCGACACCGAAAGCGGCGGTGTCAGGACGGTGCCGCTGCCCGCGGGCACGATCACCGGGCTGGACGTCGCACCCTGGGGCGAAATCGGCCTGACCTTCACATCCGCGAAGAGCCCGGCGGATGCGTTTTCGGTGGACCCGGCCACGCTGGCCGTGACGCGCTGGACGTTCAGCGAGACCGGCGGGCTCGATCCGGGCGCAAACGTCGAGCCCGAGCTGCTCGAGGTGCGGAGCTTCGACGGGCTGGCCGTCTCCGGTTTCCTGTACCGGCCCGACCCGGCGCGCTTCGCGGGCCGTCGCCCGCTGCTGATGATCATCCATGGCGGACCGGAGTCCCAGACCCGCACAGGCTTTCTCGGTCGCAACAACTACCTGCTGAACGAGCTGGGCATTGCGCTGTTCTACCCGAACGTGCGGGGCTCGTCTGGTTATGGCAAGGCATTCGTCGCGCTGGACAACGGTCCGTCGAAGCGTGAGGACTCGGTCAAGGACATCGGCGCATTCCTGGACGCGCTCGCCGGCGACCCGCGCCTCGACCCGCAGCGATTTGCGGTGGCCGGAGGCTCCTACGGCGGCTACATGTGCTACGCGAGCGCGATCTTCTACGGCAGCCGCCTCAGGGGCGCGAACTGCGTCGTTGCGATCTCGAGCTTCGTCACTTTCCTCGAGAATACGCAGGACTACCGCCGGGACCTGCGCCGGGTCGAGTACGGGGATGAACGCGAGCCGGCCCAGCGCGCCATGCTCGAGGCCATTTCGCCGCTCGGCCGTGCCGACGAGATCCGCATCCCAGTGCTGGTCGTCACCGGCGCGAACGACCCGCGGGTGCCGGCCAGCGAGGCCGACCAGATCGTCGCGGCCATCCGGGCCGAAGGCGGTACCGCGTGGCACCTGCTAGGCCTCGACGAAGGGCATGGCTTCGCCAAGAAGGCAAACCAGGACTACCAGTTCTGGACCAGCCTGATGTTCTGGGAGAACACGCTGCTCCGGAAATGAGCCGGGCACCGCGCCGCAGTGCCGGCGGTTCCCGCGCCGGCTCGGGAGGAATGGCCGCATGAACCGACCCGCAACCCCCGCAAGGCCCACCATGGATCCACGCGTCCGTGGCAACCTGCGGCTGTTCCGCGTGTTCGGTTTCGAGGTCAAGCTGAACCTGACCTGGTTGCTGCTCGCGTTCCTGATCACCTGGACGCTGGGCGCCGGGCTCTTTCCGGCGGAGTACCCGCAACTACCCCGCGCCACGCACTGGTGGATGGGACTCGCTGGCGCCATCGGCATCCTGTTCTCGATCGTGTTTCACGAACTGAGCCACTCGCTGGTCGCGCGCCGCTTCGGGCTGCCGATACGCGGGATCACGCTGTTCATCTTCGGCGGCATGGCCGAGATGGAGCGGGAACCTGCGCGACCGCAGGTGGAATTCCTGATGGCCGTCGCCGGTCCGATCGCCAGCCTCGTGCTCGCCGGCCTGATGCTCGGGATCGAGAGTGTCGCTGCATCCGGCGGCTGGCCGACGCCGGTCGTCGGCGTCGTGCACTATCTCGGCCTCGTCAACCTGGTCCTGGCGATCTTCAACCTGGTTCCGGCGTTTCCGCTCGACGGTGGCCGCATGCTGCGCGCCGCGCTGTGGAACTGGACCGGCGACCTTCACCGGGCCACCCGGATCGCGAGCCGGATCGGAGCGGGATTCGGGGTCGCACTGATGGTGCTCGGCGCGATCGCGTTCATCCAGGGCAGCTTCATCGCCGGAATGTGGTGGGTCCTGATCGGCGCGTTTCTCCGGTCGGCCGCGAACTCCAGCTACCGACAACTGCTGGTCAACGATGCGCTCAGCGAAAAACGCGTGGGCGAGCTGATGACCCGTGACCCGGTCACAGTCGCGCCGGGGACGACCATCGAGCAGCTGCTCGAGGACTACGTGTACCGGCATCATCACAAGCTGCTCCCGGTTACGAACGACGGTGAGCTGGTCGGCTGCGTCACGGTAGCCGACGTCAAGCAGGTGCCGCGGGACCAGCGGGCGACGACGACGGTCGGCGATATTGCGAGGCCCTGCTCCGCGCGCAACACGGTGCGCCCGGACATGGCTGCGCGCGAGCTGGTCATCGAAATGGGTCGGCCCGGCGCGGCGAGCCGCTACATGGTGGTCGAGGACGGGCGCCTGCTCGGCGTGATATCGCTCCGTGACCTGAACGATTATGTTGCGCTGAAGCTGGAGCTGGAGTGACCATGACCAGTTCGACGTTGACGACCCGTGCCGGATGCGACGCATGAGCAGGCGCGACACGCGTCCCCGCATTGCCGTCGTCGGCGCGAATTTCGCCGGCCTGGCCGCCGCCAGCCACCTCGGCCGGGAGCATGCCGTCACGGTCATCGACCCGTCGCCCTGGTTCGAATGGTTGCCCAACATTCACGAGCTGGTATCCGGCGAAAAGCGACCGGCGGACCTGCGCCTGCCGCGAGCACGGCTGGTCGAGCGTGCCGGACACCGCTTCGTCCGCGCTCGAGTGACGTCGATCGATGCGACGGCCGGGAAGCTCACGACATCGGGCGGCCGACGGATCGTATTCGACCTCTGCATCGTCGCGGTCGGGGGCGTGAACGAGACCTACGGCGTGCGCGGCGTGGAGCGGAACGCCTGGTCTTTCAAGGGCGTTGACGAGTGCGCCCGCATCGGGCGGCGACTCGCTGCGCTGGCGCGGCGCCGAGGACGCAAGTCGGTCGTGATCGTGGGCGGCGGGCTCGAGGGTGTCGAAGCGCTCGGTGAAATCCTGCGCCGCTACCGAGACGTCGAGGACCTCGAGATCAGCGTCGTCGAGGCGGGTCCGCGGCTGCTTCCCGAGGCCCCGCGGAAGCTCGATGCCGCCGTCCGTGGCCACTGCGAAGGCCGCAACGTTCGGCTGCTAACCGGGATACCGGTTACTGCGGTCACGCCGAAGCGCGTACGGCTCGGCTCGGGCGAGTTGCTGCGCTCGGACCTGACGATCTGGACCGGCGGCGTCACGGCGCCCGCATTGCTGCAAGAATCCGGACTCGCCGACGGGCCGGGCGAGTGGGCACCAGTCACCGACGCCCTCCGCAGCCGTCGCTTCGACAACGTGCTCGTGATCGGCGATGCGGCCGAACTGCCGCGGCCGCTGGCCAAGCAGGCCTACTTCGCGCTGCAGATGGGGGCCTGTGCGGCAGACAACGCGACGCGCACACTGAAAGGTCGGGCGCTGCGCGACTTCCGACCGTCGCCAAAGCCGATGCTGATCGCCTTCGGGGACCTCGACACATTCCTCGTTTCCGGCCGAAACGTGATTGCGACACCGAAGCTCGCTGCGCTTAAGGAAGCAGTTTTTCAGCTGACGATGGCCGAACTCGATCCGCCGCTCGACCCGAGGGCGCTTAAGACGCTCTCGGCTCGCCTCGCCCGCTCCGCGACCCGGATGGCCCTGCCGGCCGGCCTGAGCAGGATGCTGCTACCCTGAGGTTCGGCCGGAATGAGGCGCTCGATTCAGCCGACGTCGACGCGCTGGACGCGGTGATCATCATCCGGCCGTTAGCGACGCCGGTCAGTTCGAATAGCGACGTCACGCTCGGAGTCGTGGCGGCCGTCGTCGGCGCGGTCGCCGGTGCGGCCATCACAGCGCTGATCCTTTAACGTCGGGCTCCCGCCGGGCGTGCAGCGCGCGGCGGGAGCCCGTCAGCACGCTCATGCGTCGCTGCGGGACGCCGACCCTTTGCGCCTGCGAACCGCGACCAGCGAAAAAACCCAGGGCCGGAACGCGAGCAGCAGCGCCGTGCTGTGCCGCGGTTGCGACGAGCTCGAATCGAGCTCAGCCATCTCGAGGAAGTCGCGCTGGAGCTGGGCTAGCTTGCGCTTGAGTATCTCGATCGAGGCGGCGGTCAGTTCGGCGGGCTGCCAGCCGAAGAAGTCCCCGCGGCCCGCGAAGTCCGACTGCAGGAATTCCGCCTTGACCTGCCGCTCGTAGGCGCGGCGCACGGGCCCGTCCTTGCGCCACAGGATCTGGCGCCCGACACGCAGGCGGTGACCCCGGCTGGGCCGGTCATCGATCAACTCGAGCTCCAGCAGTCGCGCCTGCAGCGCGCGCAGCCGGGCATCCTCGAACTCGTACTCGCGCCGTATCTCTGCCTCGGTCCACCCGTTCAAGAGCAGGTAGAAGTAGCTGAGCAGCGCCGGATCACGGGCGAGC
>DATIRA010000340.1:0-3985 GCA_035470225.1 Steroidobacteraceae bacterium
GAGCTGCGCCGGTGGCGGGCTCGGCGCGGCGGTGTTGCTGGAGAATGCGGCGTACCTGTAGCAGGGTGCGAATGCCGGGGGCGCGGTATGAACCCATCACGCGAGGAACATCCGATCGTCTGCGAGTCTTCGCGTCTGAGCATCCGTCGAATGCGGCTCGACGACGCGGATTTCGTGCTGCGGCAGCTCACGCAGCCGTCCTGGCTGCAGTACATCGGTGACCGCGGTGTCGCGAGCGTTGCAGACGCACAGCGATACATCGAGTCGAGGATTTTCGGGCAGTACGAGGCCCTCGGCTATGGCATGTACGTCGTCGAGTCGAAGGCCACCGGCGAGCCGGTGGGACTCTGCGGCCTCGTCAAGAGAGAGTATCTGCCGCAGCCGGACCTCGGCTTCGCGTTGCTCGAGGATCACTGGGGCCAGGGCTATGCAGTGGAGGCCGCCGCCGCAGTCGTCGAGCATGCGCGGCGTGCGCTCGGCGTCGAACGGCTGCTCGCCATCACGACTGCGAGCAATGAGCGATCCGGGAAGGTGCTGGCCAAGCTCGGCTTTTGGCTCGACGATGACGCCTACCTGACGCCAGCGGGAGAACGCCTCAGACTGTACTCGATCGACTTCGGTCCTTGAGGTTCCCCGGCGGCGGAGACGGTTTTTGCAGATCAGGAGCCCGGGCAATGTTCAGTCTGCATCACGTTCACCTGATGGCCTCCGACATCGAGGCGACGATCGCGTTCTGGGTCGAGCACTTCGCTGCGGAAGTGGTGCTGGACGCGGAGTTCGCCGGTGCGAGAAACGTGTTTCTCAGGGTCGGGGAAGGCCGGCTCCATCTCTACGCCCAGGCACCGCGGCACCAGGGACAGGCCACCGTCCATCACCTCGGCATCGAGACCGATGAGCTCGACGGGCTCGTCGCGAGATTGCGGGCTGCAGGCGTTTCAGTGACGGATGTCCGCCGATATCGAGAAGCGTCCTACGCGATGGCCAAGGGGCCTGATGGATTGCTGCTGGAGCTGTTCCAGCCGGATCCGGCGAACATGGACCCAGGGCTCGCCGACGCCGGATATTTCGCCAGCATCGATACCAGCGGCTAGTCTCGAAACCGGCAGGGTCGCCTGTTGCGGTATCCTCGAAGCCGGAACAGAAGCCGCGACGAACGCGCGGCCAGGATCGCGCCATGACCGTCAACGAGGACAAGGAACTGATCAGCGAAGCAGCCGTTGCGGTCCAGGCCTGTGCGGACGAGTTTGACGAGCGCGCGAAGGGCCTGCTCGAGCAGCTTCCGCAGCTGCCGATGGAGGAGGGCCTGCGCGCGGCGGCGATGCAGCTGTGCGCCGGGCTCAAGGACACGGCAGGCCGGGTCATGTTCGAGCTGTCGCTGCTGAAGGCACAGCTCGATGAGCGCAAGGCCGATGCCGGGTCGGCCGTGCGGAGGCTGTCCCGGATGGACGGCGCGATGATGGACGCGCTGGCGCCGGTGGCCGATATCGTCGACAAGCTCGAGGCCGACGCGGAGCGTGACGAGCAGAATGAGCGCGCGTTCGTGCTCGTGATCGAGGCCTCGGGCACGATGCTGCAGCGCCTCGATGAGGCCAAGACGGCCACGCAGGCACTGCGGGCGGCGCTGCAGTAGGCATCGCAGCGCAGCCGGCAGGCGGCCCTGGCGGGCCGACGGTCCGCGGCGTCAGGCCTGGACGATCGCCAGCAGCATCATCGCGAGCCCCACGGTGCCGATGCCCCAGATGAGGCTGCGCACGTAGGTGATACCTGCCCAGTACACCGGCAGGTAAATGACCCGCGACCAGAAGAAAACCTGGGCACCGAGCGTGGCCTGTTCATCGACGCCGATTGCGTGCGCGACCAGCGCCAGCACCGCAAACAGCACGAAGTTCTCCAGCGTGTTGCTGGCGGCCCGGACGGCGCGGCCGCCCACCGGCGTGGCTTCGGGGAGCTTGTCGCGATTGCTCAGGCCGATCTTCATGCCCTCCAGCGTCCATTCGCGGTTGCGCAGGACTGCGCCCGCCATGATCGCCAGCCAGGTCAGCACGGTCGTCCAGACGAGGATCTGCAGCAGTGTGGTCATCGGTACCTCTTCGTAAGCCGTGGATTTTAGCCGCATGCGAGTCGTGCTGCATGGCAGGCTGGCCCGGGATCGTTTGTCGAGCGCCTGCGGGCAAGGCATATTTGCGGACCGACATGACTCCCGATCCTGCGCGGCCGCGCCGGGGCCGCCGACAAGAGGTGTCCGTAATGAGAATGCGTGCTGCGTTCGCGTCCGTGCTGGGTCTGCTCGCGATGATCGCACTGCCTGTTACGCCCGCGAGCGCTGCGGACGGCGGCGATACGGTCGCGGAGATCACCGGACTGCTCGACTGGTTCCTCGCGCCCCAGAACAATCCGAAGGCCGCGACACACCAGCGCTTCTGGGCCGACGATCTTGTTTACACGCGCTCGACCGGCGTGGTTCGGACCAAGGCGGAGATCATGGCGGGTTTCACCGGCGATCCCCCGCCAGCGGACGAGACGAGCTGGAGCGCGGAGGACGTGCTGGTGCGACCGTATGGCGACGCCGCTGCGCTGACGTTCAGGCTGGTCGGCCGGGCAGCCGACGGCAGCAGCATGCAATTCCGCAACAGCGCGATGTTCCTGAAGCGCAACGGCGAATGGCGCGCCGTGACCTGGCAGGCGACGCGAGTCCCCGATCAGCCTGCTCAATGATGCTGTCTTGGAAACGACTGCCCGCATCTGCGCGGATTCCGCGACGGTCTGGCGACTGCTGACCGACACGCGCCAGTGGCCGCGCTGGGGCCCGAGCGTGCGCGCCGTCGACTGCCCCGATAGATTCGTCGGTCCGGGCAGCAGAGGCAGGGTCCAGACCGCCCTCGGGCTCTGGCTGCCTTTCCAGATTACGGACTTCGAGGAGGACGCGGCCTGGAGCTGGGTGGTGGCCGGCATCCCCGCCACCGGCCATCGCGTGCAGGCGATCGATCCGGACAGCTGCCGTCTCGCGTTCACGGTCCCGGCCTGGGCTCCGTTCTATCTCCCGGTCTGCGCTGCAGCGATCCGGCGGATCGGGCAGCTCGCTCAGCGCGAAGGCAATCGAGGCGGTCTCACTCGGACGTGACCGTGCCGAACGGCTCTACGGCTGCCGCCGGAGGAAACTGAGATGATCGACACCGTGCCTTTCCAGCAGATCACCGTCCCGGCTCCAGACGGGTATCTCGTGCCTCTCGAGGTGTCCGAGGCCGCGGAACCGTCGGCGCGATTGCTGCTGCTTCCGGCGCTCGGCATCCAGGCACGCTTGTACCGCAAGCTCGGTGCGCTGCTCGCGGCATCCGGGATCAGCATGACGGCGCTCGAGCAGCGCGGTCATGGGCGCAGCGCGCTGCGACCGTCGCGCAGTTGCGACTACGGCTTCAGCGAGTGGCTGCAGGCGGACATCCCGGCGGCGCTCGACTGGATGCATTCACTCGAGCCGCAGGTGCCGGTCTTCCTCGCCGGACACAGCCTCGGTGGCCACCTCGCGCTGATGGCGCGGGCGCTGTACCCGCAACGCGTCGCCGGCGTCGTGCTGCTCACGACCGCGACGCCGTACTTCCGGTGCTACCGCGGCATCACCCGTCGGCAGGTGCAGTTCCTGATTGCGGCTGTCCCGATGATCACGGCTGCGCTCGGCTATTACCCCGGCAATCGCATGGGATTCGGTGGGAGGGAAGCCCGCCGACTGATGTCAGACTGGCTGGTGATGGCACACGAGAATCGCTACGGCGCACGGGGCATGGAGCAGCATGACCTCGAGCGCCTCGTCCGCTCCGACGGCTGCCCGGTCCTCTCGGTCTACTGCGACCGGGACGACTTCGCCCCGCTCTCCGCAATCGAGGGCGTCACCGGTCGGCTGGCGAACCATCGGATCGAGTCGTTCGAGATCACCAGCGAAGCGCTGGGAGCGCGGGCCGATCATACGTCCTGGGCGCGGCATCCCGACGTC
>DATIRA010000341.1:0-5422 GCA_035470225.1 Steroidobacteraceae bacterium
ACGAGCCGATGCTGCCGGGTCGTCCGTACTGGATGAAGATCGGCACGCGGCAGGTGAGCGCGACGATCACCGAGCCCAAGTACAAGGTGAACGTCAATACGCTCGAGCACCTCGCCGCAAAGAAGCTGACGCTGAACGAGATCGGCGTGTGCAATGTGTCGATCGACCACGCGATCGCCTTCGACCCCTATACCGAAAACCGGGACACCGGCGGATTCGTACTGGTGGATCGTCTCAGCAACTCGACAGTCGGTGCAGGGCTGATCCATTTCGCGCTCCGGCGATCACAGAACATCCACTGGCAGGCGCTGGACGTCAACAAGGCAGCCCGGGCCGAGCTGAAGGGCCAGAAGCCCTGCGTGCTGTGGTTCACCGGCCTCTCCGGGGCCGGCAAGTCCACGATTGCGAACCTGGTCGAAAAGCAGCTGCACTCGCTCGGGCGGCACACCTACCTGCTCGACGGTGACAATGTGCGCCACGGCCTGAACCGCGACCTCGGCTTCACCGACACCGATCGCGTCGAGAACATCCGCCGCGTCGCGGAAGTCGCGAAGCTGATGTCCGACGCGGGCCTGATCGTGATGGTCTCTTTCATCTCGCCTTTCAGGGCCGAGCGGCGCATGGCTCGCTCACTGTTCGAGTTCGGCGAGTTCTTCGAGGTACATGTGGACACGCCGCTCGCAGTGGCCGAGGCCCGCGACGTGAAGGGTCTCTACGCCAAGGCACGGCGCGGCGAGCTGAAGAACTTCACCGGCATCGACTCGCCCTACGAGCCACCGGAGAAGCCCGAGATCTACATCGATACGACGCGCAGCGGTCCCGAGGACTCGGCCAGCGCGATAGTGGACGAACTGCGCGAGTTGGGCATGCTGGGACCGGCGCGCTAGCACCAGGCGAGTCGTGGCTGGGCAGGGGGATCACGGGCCGGTGCCGAGCGGCGACTCGCAGCGAAGTGGCGCCGACTGGTGGGAGAAGCTGCGCCGCCGCAAAGACGTTCAGTCGGGCATCGCGTACGTCGCCGGCGCCTGTCGGTGACGGGACAGGGCCCGGCCAGCCCCTGATTCTCCCAAAGGCGCAGGGTGCGGCGGCGACCTTCTGCGCTATGATCCATGGTCCCTTCTTGCGTTGCGAGCACAGCCGCCGATGAGCACCCCGACGTCCGCTGGTGCCCGATTCCGGGCCGCCCTGGCCCAGGAAAGACCGCTGCAGGTGGTCGGCACCGTCAACGCGTTCAGCGCGCTACTCGCCGAGAGAGCAGGCTTTCGCGCGATCTACCTGTCGGGCGCCGGCGTCGCCAACGCCTCGTTCGGCCTGCCGGACCTCGGCATCACCGGTCTCAACGACGTCTGCGAGGACGTGCGCCGCATCGCGTCAGCCAGCGAGCTGCCGCTGCTGGTCGACGCGGACACCGGCTGGGGTGCGGCATTCAACATCTCCCGCACCATCGCCGACCTGATCCGCTCCGGCGCGGCCGGCTGCCACCTAGAGGACCAGGTGCAGGCCAAGCGTTGCGGTCACCGCCCCGGCAAGGCGCTGGTCGGCTGCGACGAGATGGTAGACCGCATCAAGGCCGCGGTGGACGGCCGCACGGACGGGCAGTTCGTGATCATGGCGCGCACCGACGCGCACGCGGTCGAGGGACAGCAGGCGGCGATAGACCGGGCCTGCGCCTATGTCGAGGCGGGCGCCGACATGATCTTCGCCGAAGCGCTCAACAAGCTCGACGAGTACGCGCAGTTCACCAGCGTCGTGAAGGTGCCGGTGCTCGCGAACATCACCGAGTTTGGAAAGACGCCGCTTTACACGGTCGCCGAGCTCGCGAGTGTCGGCGTGCAGCTGGTGCTGTATCCGCTGTCGGCCTTCCGCGCCATGTCGAAGGCGGCGGAAACGGTGTACGGCGCGATCCGCAACGAAGGGTCGCAGCGCAGCGTCGTCGACATGATGCAGCCGCGCACCGAGCTCTACGACGTGCTCGGCTACCACGACTACGAACGCAAGCTCGACGAGCTTTTCAGGCGCGAGGGCGGCGAGAAGTGACGTCCCGTGCACCCAGCACACCACGACAGGAGCGAGCCACCATGAGCAGCGATACTCCCGCACCCGGCTTCAAGCCGAAGAAATCCGTCGCCCTGTCCGGCGTCGCCGCCGGCAACACCGCGCTCTGCACCGTCGGGCGCAGTGGCAACGACCTGCACTACCGGGGTTACGACATCCTCGATCTCGCCGAGGCCTGCGAATTCGAGGAAGTGGCCTACCTGCTGGTGCACGGCAAGCTGCCTACCAAGGCGGAGCTGGCGGGCTACAAGATCAAGCTGAAGAACCTGCGCGGCCTGCCGGTTCCGGTCCGCGCCGCGCTCGAGGCGCTGCCTGCCGCGAGCCATCCCATGGACGTGCTGCGTACCGGTGTCTCGGTGCTGGGCTGTGTGCTGCCAGAGAAGGAAGACCACAACCTCGCTGGCGCCCGGGACATCGCCGACCGCTTGATGGCGAGCCTGGGCTCGATGCTTGCCTACTGGTATCACTACAGTCATTCGGGCGTGCGCATCCACGTCGAGACCGACGACGAGACGATCGGCGGTCACTTCCTGCACCTGCTGCATCGCCGGCCGCCCACGGAGAGCTGGGTGAAGGCGATGAACATCTCGCTCAATCTGTACGCGGAGCACGAGTTCAACGCCTCGACGTTCACCGCGCGGGTCATCGCCGGGACCGGCTCGGACATGTACTCCTGCATCACCGGTGCGATCGGCGCGCTGCGCGGCCCGAAGCACGGCGGTGCGAACGAGGTCGCCTTCGACGTGCAGAAGCGCTACGAGACGGCGGACGAGGCCGAGGCGGACATCCGCCGCCGCGTCGGGAACAAGGAGGTCGTCATCGGCTTCGGCCACCCGGTGTATACGATCGGCGACCCGCGCAACGAGGTCATCAAGAGCGTCGCGAAGAAGCTCTCCACCGAAGCCGGCGACATGAAGATGTTCCGGATCGCCGAGCGGCTCGAGTCGGTGATGTGGGACATCAAGAAGATGTTCCCGAACCTCGACTGGTTCTCGGCCGTCTCCTACCACATGATGGGCGTGCCGACCGCGATGTTCACGCCGCTGTTCGTGATCTCACGGACCAGCGGCTGGAGCGCGCACGTGATCGAGCAGCGCATCGACGGCAAGATCATCCGGCCGAGCGCCAACTACACTGGTCCCGAGGACCGCAAATTCGTGCCGATCGCGAAGCGTAAGTGAACGACGCCTACCGCAAGCCGCTCGAGGGATCGCAGCTCGACTACTTCGACGCGCGCGCCGCGGTCGAATCGATGCGCCCCGGAGCCTGGGACCGGCTGCCATATACCGCGCGCGTGCACGCCGAGAACCTGGTGCGCCGCTGCGACCCGGCGCTGCTCGAGGAGTGTCTCGGTCAGATCGTCGAGCGCAAGCGCGAGCGGGACTTTCCCTGGTTCCCGGCCCGCGTGGTCTGCCATGACATCCTGGGCCAGACGGCGCTGGTCGACCTCGCCGGCCTGCGGGATGCGATCGCGGCCCAGGGCGGCGATCCCGCCGCGGTGAACCCGGTCGTGCCGGTGCAACTGATCGTGGACCACTCGCTGGCCGTCGAATGCGGTGGCGACGACCCGGATGCCTTCGCGAAGAACCGCGCGATCGAGGAACGTCGCAACGAGGACCGCTTCGATTTCATCGACTGGACGAAACGCGCCTTCGACAACGTCGACGTGATCCCGGCCGGCAACGGCATCATGCACCAGATCAACCTCGAGAAGATGTCACCGGTGATCCAGGTCCGCGACGGCGTGGCGTTCCCCGATACCTGCGTTGGCACGGACAGTCACACGCCGCACGTGGACGCGCTCGGCGTGATCGCCGTCGGCGTCGGCGGACTCGAGGCGGAGAGCGTGATGCTCGGCCGTGCGTCCTGGATGCGGCTGCCCGAGATCGTCGGCGTCGAGCTGACGGGCCAGCGGCAGCCCGGCATCACTGCCACCGACATCGTGCTCGCGCTGACGGAGTTCCTGCGCAAGTCCAGGGTCGTCGGCGCCTACCTCGAGTTCTACGGCCCGGGAGCCGCGTCGCTGACGCTCGGCGACCGCGCGACGATCTCGAACATGGCCCCGGAATACGGTGCTACTGCGGCGCTGTTCTTCATCGACCAGCAGACGCTGAACTACCTGCGGCTCACCGGCCGCGACGAAGCCCAGGTCGAGCTGGTCGAGAACTATGCGAAGACCGCGGGCCTGTGGGCCGACAGCCTGGCGAACGCGGAATACGATCGCGTGCTGCGTTTCGACCTGTCGGGCGTGGTGCGAAACGTGGCCGGCCCCTCCAACCCGCATGCACGCGTGGCGACCAGCGAGCTCGCTGCGCGGGGCATCGCGGGCCACTGGGAGCGCAGGCCCGGCCAGATGCCGGACGGCGCGGTGATCATCGCGGCCATCACGAGCTGCACGAACACCTCGAACCCGCGCAATGTGATCGCGGCGGCGCTGCTCGCACGCAACGCCAATCGCCTCGGACTCACCCGCAAGCCCTGGGTCAAGAGCTCGCTCGCGCCGGGCTCGAAGGCGGTCGAACTGTATCTGCAGGAGGCGGGGCTGCTCGGCGAGCTCGAGCAGCTCGGGTTCGGTATCGTGGGTTTCGCCTGCACCACCTGCAACGGCATGTCCGGAGCGCTGGACCCCAGGATCCAGCAGGAAATCGTCGACCGCGACCTCTACGCGACGGCGGTGCTCTCCGGCAACCGGAACTTCGACGGTCGCATCCATCCATACGCCAAGCAGGCGTTCCTTGCTTCGCCGCCGCTGGTGGTCGCCTATGCGATCGCCGGCACGATCCGCTTCGATATCGAGCGTGACCCGCTCGGTCACGACGCGCAGGGACGGCCGGTCACGCTCAAGGACCTGTGGCCCTCGGACGAGGAGATCGACGCGATCGTGCGTTCGAGCGTCCGCCCGGAGATGTTCCGCAAGGTCTACGAACCGATGTTCGAGGCCCGGGTCGAGCGCGGACCGAAGGTGAGCCCGCTCTACGACTGGCGCCCGCAAAGCACCTACATCCGCCGGCCGCCGTACTGGGAAGGTGCGCTGGCCGGCGAGCGAACGCTCGAGGGACTGCGACCGCTCGCGGTGCTCGGCGACAACATCACCACCGATCACCTCTCGCCGTCGAACGCCATCCTGCCGGGCAGCGCGGCCGGCGAGTACCTGGCGAAGATGGGCCTCCCGGAGGAGGACTACAACTCCTACGCCACGCACCGCGGCGATCACCTGACCGCGCAACGCGCCACCTTTGCGAACCCCAAGCTCTACAACGAGATGGTCGTCGAGGACGGCAAGGTGAAGCAGGGCTCGCTCGCGCGTGTCGAGCCGGACGGCCAGGTGATGCGCATGTGGGAGGCGATCGAGACCTACATGAATCGC
>DATIRA010000342.1:0-2199 GCA_035470225.1 Steroidobacteraceae bacterium
GAGCCCGGGCTCGTGCTGCAGCACGGCCTCCAGGTCGTGAGGATAGTAGTTCTGGCCGTTGACGAAGATGATCTCCTTCGAGCGGCCGGTGATGTAGATCTCGCCCTGGTGCTCGAGCGCCAGATCCCCGGTGCGCAACCAGCCATCCGGACTGATCGTCGCGGCGTTCACCTCCGGGTTCTCGAAGTAGCCACGCGTCACGTTATCGCCGCGGATCAGCAGGTGCCCGACGTGGTCCGGCGCAACCTCCGTGCCATCGTCGCCGATCAGCCTGACGCTGGTGTATGGAATCGGCGTGCCCTCGCACATCAGCTTCAGTGCGTTCGGGTCGTCATCGGGCACGGGCCGGGCCCGCTGGCCGACGCCGAGCGAGCGGCGATCCACGCTCTGGTACTTGTAGGGTGCCCCGGGCGGCGGAAACGCGACCGCAAGCGAGGCCTCGGCCAGCCCGTAGACCGGGAACATCGCGTTCCGATGCAGGCCATACGGCGCCATCCGGTCCAGGAACTCCTCGGCGAGTTCCACCGAGATCGGCTCGGCACCGTTGAACACCAGCCGGATGCTCGACAGGTCCACGCCCTCGAGCGTCTTGTCTCCGAGCGCCCGCAGGCAGTGGCGATAGCCGAAGTTCGGCGAGCAGGTCACCGTGACCCGTTTCTCGGAGCAGAACTTGAGCCACAGCAGCGCCCGCCTCACGAACAGGTCGGTGGGCATGATGTGCTGCCTCACGTCGGCATACATCATCATCAGGTGGAAGCCGATCAGCCCCATGTCGTGGGTCAGCGACATCCAGCTGAGCGTCACGTCGTCCGCCGTGAGCGCCGCCGCGCTGGTAGCGCCGTCCGCGTTCGCGAGGATGTTGCCGTGCGTCAGCACCACGCCCTTCGGCTCGCTGGTCGAGCCGGAGGAGAACTGGATGAAGGCGACGTCGTCGCGCCCGGGCGCGGCCGGGCGACCCTCGCGCGAGATGTCGTCGAGCTGGTCCACCAGGAACGTGCGGGGTTTCAGCGCGGTCCATGCCTCGGGTTCGCCCGAGGTCGCCGCGAAGGTGGCGAGCCGCTCGCGGATCTTCATGTCGGTGTACAGCAGCGGGTTGCCGAGCTGCTTCGCGATCCGCAGCAGCTTGTGCTTGTGCTCGTCGCTGATGCCGACCGCCACCGGTACCGGCACGATGCCCCCGTACAGGCAGGCCCAGAACGCGTCGATGAACTGCTCGTTGCTCGCGACGTTCAGTATCAGCTTGTCGCCGGGCCTGGCGCCGATGCGCTGCAGGTGATGCAGGATGCCGAGCGCCCGGCGCCTGAGGTCCCGGTACCTTAGCGTCTTCTCGGCGCCTTCGCCCTCCATGTAGACGATGGCGCGCTCGCCGCGGGAGCGCTCCTCGAGCATCTCGATCAGCGTCTGGTACTTGATCATCTTGTTTCGACTCGCATATGTAGCTCCCTGGCCGTGCGCAGGTTGATCCGGGCCTCCCAGCTCACGCGCTCGTCGCTGGCCGGACGCAGCCTGAAGCGGCGCGTCGTGCCGTTCAGGTGCAGCATCATCTCGTAGATCGCGAAGTATTCGCCAATGCAGTGCCGGGGTCCCACCGCAAACGGGAGGTACGCCCGGTGCTCGCGGGCCGTCGCCGCGCCGCTGGCGAAGCGCTCCGGGTCGAAGCGTTCCGCGTCGGGCCAGTAGCGCGGGTGACGATGGATCACGTACGGGCTCAGCACGACGTCGGTTCCCGGCGGCAGCTCGTAGCCTCCCAGGCGGTCAGGGCCGATCGACCGCCGCGACAGGGCCCAGCCGGCAGGGTAGAGCCGCAATACTTCGTCGAGCACCTGCCGCGTGTAGCCGAGCCGGCCGAGCCCCGCGTAGTCCACCGGACCGAGGTCCCCTGCGCGGTCCTGTTCCGCATGCAGCTGCGCCTCGACGTCCGGATGCTGCGACAGCAGCCACCAGGTCGAGTTCAGCGTGCTCGCGGTCGTCTCGTGGCCGGCGACGACCAGCGTCAGGACTTCGTCGACGAGCTGGCGCTCCTCCATGCCCTGCCCGCTGTCCGGGTCGCGGGCCTCCATCAGCATCTGCAGCAGGTCGGTGCGGCGCAGGCCGGCGTCGCGGCGCCGCCGGAGCAGGTCCCGAACCAGCGTGCCGAGCCGGCGGAACCGGTACGCGAACGACGGGTCGCGGCGCGACTCGTCTGCGACCATCATGAAC
>DATIRA010000343.1:0-3882 GCA_035470225.1 Steroidobacteraceae bacterium
CGCGCCACCTTTGCGAACCCCAAGCTCTACAACGAGATGGTCGTCGAGGACGGCAAGGTGAAGCAGGGCTCGCTCGCGCGTGTCGAGCCGGACGGCCAGGTGATGCGCATGTGGGAGGCGATCGAGACCTACATGAATCGCAGCCAGCCGCTGATCATCGTCGCCGGCGCCGACTACGGCCAGGGCTCCTCGCGCGACTGGGCGGCCAAGGGCGTGCGGCTCGCGGGCGTGGAGGCGATCGTGGCCGAGGGATTCGAGCGCATCCACCGCACGAACCTGATCGGCATGGGCGTGCTGCCACTGGAGTTCAAGCCCGGCACGAACCGCAAGACGCTCGGAATCGACGGTACCGAGACCTACGACGTGCTCGGCGAGCGCAGGCCGGGCGCCGATCTGACGCTGGTGATCCACCGGCGCAGCGCAGAGCGGCTCGAGGTGCCGGTGACCTGCCGGCTCGACACGGCCGAGGAAGTCTCGATCTACGAGGCCGGCGGCGTGCTGCAGCGTTTCGCGCAGGACTTCCTCGAGTCATCCCGCGCCGCCTGAGGGGTCCCTTGAGCCACGCGCCGCAAATCCGCATTCCCGCGACGTACATGCGCGGCGGTACCAGCAAGGGCGTGTTCTTCCGCCTGCAGGACCTGCCCGAACGCTGCCAGGCGCCGGGCGAGGCGCGCGACAGGCTGTTCATGCGCGTGATCGGCAGCCCCGATCCGTATGCGGCGCACATCGACGGGATGGGCGGCGCCACGTCCAGCACGAGCAAGTGCGTGATCCTGTCGAGGAGCTCGCAGCCGGACCACGACGTCGACTACCTGTACGGCCAGGTCTCGATCGACAAGGCCTTCGTCGACTGGAGCGGAAACTGCGGCAACCTGTCCACCGCCGCCGGCGCCTTCGCCATCCACGCCGGCCTCGTCGAGCCGTCGCGCATACCGCGCGACGGTACCTGCACCGTTCGCATCTGGCAGGCGAACATCCGCAAGACCATCGTCGCTCACGTCCCGGTTACCGGGGGCCGGGTCCAGGAGACCGGCGACTTCGAGCTCGACGGCGTGGCGTTCCCGGCCGCGGAGATCGTGCTCGAGTTCATCGATCCTTCCGACGAGGGCGGCGGCTCCATGTTTCCGACCGGCCAACTGGTCGACGACCTCGAGGTCCCGGGTCTCGGCTCGATCAAGGCGACGATGATCACCGCCGGGATACCCACGGTGTTCGTCAATGCCGAAGAGATCGGTCACACCGGAACGGAGCTGCGTGAAGCCATCAACACCGACGCGAATGCGCTCGAGCGGTTCGAGAAGATCCGCGTGGCCGGCGCGCTGCGCATGGGGCTGATCAAGGCGCCCGAGGAGGCGACCAGGCGCCAGCACACGCCCAAGGTCGCGTTCGTCGCGAAGCCGCGCGACTACCTGACCGCCGGCGGCAAGCCGGTAGCCGCCGCGGACATCGACCTCAACGTGCGGGCACTGTCGATGGGCAAGCTGCATCACGCGATGATGGGGACGGCGGCCGTGGCCATCGGCGCCGCGGCCGCCGTGCCCGGTACGCTGGTGAACCTCGCGGCAGGCGGCGGCGAGCGCAACGCCGTGCGCTTCGGCCATCCCTCAGGAACGCTGCGCGTTGGCGCGGAGGCGAAGCTGGTCGAAGGCGCCTTGACCGTGACGAAGGCCATCATGAGCCGCAGCGCGCGGATCCTGATGGACGGCTGGGTGCATGTGCCCGGCTACGCATTCTAGGAGCCCATGTCCGCTGCAGGCGCCTGGTCCACCGGCCGCGCCGCCGGGCACCCCGGCCGGGCTGCAGATGCAACCCCGCGCAACGGCGCAATGAGGATCGCTTGACCGTCACTCTGGAGGAAGGCGCAAGGCAGCTCGGCATCCAACTGACTCCCGGGCAGGCGGCCAGGCTGCTCGCCCATCTCGACCTGATGGACGAGTGGGGCGCCAAGATGAACCTGACCGCGATCCGCGAGCGACCGCAGCAGGTCACGAAGCACCTGCTGGACAGCCTCGCGATCCGACCGTGGCTTCGAGGCGAGCGGATCGCAGATGTCGGCAGCGGCGCCGGCTTCCCAGGCATCCCGCTCGCGATCCTGGATCCCGAGCGGCAGTTCACGCTGATCGAGGCGACCGGCAAGAAATGCCGGTTTCTCGAGCAGGTTCGCGACTCGCTCGGGCTCGACAATGTCGCGGTGGTCAATGCGCGTGCCGAAGGCTACCGCCCGGAGAAACGGTTCGATACGGTCGTCGCGCGTGCCGTGGGCCCACTCGAGGAGCTGGTGAAGTTCGCCGGGGGGCTGGTGGCCGGCGGTGGCCGCCTGCTGGCGATGAAGGGACGGGATCCCCAGGCGGAACTCACCCGGATGTCGGGCGGCTGGAAGGCCGCCGCGGTGCATCGACTCGCCGTGCCGGGCCTCGAGGAGCAGCGCCACCTGGTCGAGCTCTGCCGCTCGCACGACAAGGCCGATTGATCGCGGCTATGCTCTGCTGTCCATGAAGCGCGTCATCGCAGTGGCCAACCAGAAAGGCGGGGTCGGCAAGACCACGACCGCGGTCAACCTGGCCGCGTCGCTGGCAGCGACCCGTCGCCGGGTGCTGCTGGTCGACAGCGACCCGCAGGGCAATGCCACGACAGGTTGCGGTTTCGACAAGCGTTCGCTGCGATGCTCGCTGACGGACGTGCTGCTCGGTGATGCTGAGGCGAAGGCCGCGCTGCTGCCGGTGGATCCGGGCGGCTTCACACTGTTGCCCGCCAACCAGGACCTCGTCGCGGCGGAAGTGCGGCTTATGACGATGATCGGGCGCGAACTGCGCCTGCGGCAGTCGCTCGAGCCGCTGCGGGACGACTACGACGTGATCCTGATCGACTGCCCGCCGGCGCTGAACCTGCTGACCTTGAACGCTCTGGTGGCTGCAGACACCGTCATCGTGCCGATGCAGTGCGAGTACTACGCGCTCGAGGGGCTCAGTGCGCTGATGGGCACAGTCGAACAGATCAAGGCCAGCGTCAACCCGGGACTCGAGCTCGAGGGGATCCTGCGCACGATGTTCGACCCGCGCAACAACCTCTCGAACGAGGTCTCGGGCCAGCTGATCATGCATTTCGGCGACAAGGTTTTCCGCAGCATCATCCCCCGCAACGTCCGCCTCGCCGAGGCCCCGAGCTTCGGCAAGGCCGCGATGTTCCACGACAAGGATTCCCGCGGTGCGCTCGCGTACCTCGCGCTGGCCGGTGAGCTGATCCGACGCGACGAGGAGGCCCGGGATGCGGTGCCCGATGCCGTGCTCGCGACGCCGGCCACCGGCGATCAGGGATAGGATGGCGCGAAGTCCACGCCACGCATCGCGGGCCGGGCAGTCGCTCCGCTAAACTGCCGGCATGGCAACCAAGAGACCCAGTCTCGGGCGCGGACTCGAGGCGCTGCTCGGTGCGACCACTCCGACGCCGGACCAGCCGGCCGGCGCCGGTGTGCCGACCATGCCGCGGGGCGAGGAACTGGCGCGCGTCCCTGTGGACCTGCTGCAGCGCGGCCGCTACCAGCCGCGGCTCGACCTTCGGCCGGAGAGTCTGCAGGACCTGGCCGACTCGATCCGTGCACAGGGGATCGTGCAGCCGATCGTCGTCAGGCCCGTCGGCGCCCAGCGCGCCGGGGAGCCTCAGCGCTACGAGATCATCGCCGGCGAGCGACGCTGGCGGGCAGCGCAGATGGCGGGCCTGCACGAGGTGCCGGCCGTGGTGCGGCGCGTGCCGGACGAGGCTGCCGTCGCAATGTCGCTGATCGAGAACATCCAGCGCGAGAACCTCAATCCGCTCGAGGAGGCGCGCGCGCTGGATCGGCTGATCCGCGAGTTCGACATGACGCACCAGGCCGCAGCCGACGCG
>DATIRA010000344.1:0-2212 GCA_035470225.1 Steroidobacteraceae bacterium
CACGCAGGCGGAACGCGTCGATCAGCGCCTCGCGGTAGTTCCACGGGTCGTCCGGCACCAGCACCGAGTCGGCGGTGATGATAGCGCGCAGGTACTCGCCGAGCCGCACGTCCACAGGCGGCAGGTAGTCCACCGCCCGAATCAGCATCATCAGGAACTGCGTGGCGAGGTTGTAGGCCCGCGTCACCAGCACGTCGAGCAGCGCGTCCGGCAGCTCGCCCTCGGGCAGGCGCCCGGTGCCGCCGGTCGCGAGACGCATCACGGTCGCGGTCTTGCGCTCAAACACCGTGCAGAACGCGTCGTAGACCGCGGCCATCAGCAGCTCGCCCATCTGGTGCGCAGGCAGCTTCGTGTCGTAGCGCAACTCCTCGTTGACCGCGCTCCTGAGCGCCTGCGAGTTTCCTGTAGAGCGACCGAACTGCTGGCCGATCGCGCTCAGGTAGTCCGAGTCGCGCAGGTTGCCGCGGCAGCGCGCGAGCGCGTCGCGCAGCGCGTCGCGGTGCAGGAAGTGATGGAACAGCGCGACCAGGTCCGAGAAGCCCTCGTGGAAGCCCGACATGTCCGTGCTGGTCTGCAGCACGAAGTTCGAGCGCAGCGCGTCCAGCATCGCGTGCGTCATCTCGTGGCAGACGATGTCGTGCGACAGCGCCGTGTAGACGATCCCCTTCGGCAGCGTGCCGTCCACCGGCTTCTCGTGGGCGTAGAAGTAGCCGAAGTTGAGCGTGCCGTCGTTCGGGTTGTACCAGGCGTTCTGTGTCTCGCCGGCGAACGGCCGGATGCGCAGTCGCGTAACGCCGTCGCGCGGTGGGAACGGCCACAGGATCTGCCGTCCCAGCGCGCGGCGGAAGCTGCGGTGCACCAGGCTCGCGACCGCGTAGACCATCTGCGAGTGGAATTCCCGGTTCGAGTCCGAGGGCGCGAGGCCGTTCCCGATCAGTGAGCGCAGGTCGTCCAGATCGGGTGCCGGGTGCGTCTCGCCGGTATCGAGGTCCTCGGTCTCGACCGCGAACAGGCGGCCGATCGGCCCCTTCGTGACCTTTTCGTAGGGAATCTCGATCGTCGCGTACTTTCCCTCCCGTACCAGTGCCGAGGGATCCACCGCGAAGATGCGCAGCCGGCGCGTCGTCGGCTCGCCCGGGATCCAGTCGTGGGCGGGCTCGCCGGTGAAGTACACGCGACGTCCGAGCTGGTAGGCCTTGTCGAAGTTTTGCTGCGCGAACTCCGGCCGGTCCACGTCCTTGTTCAGGTATTGGTCGAACTGACCCATGGGCACCCCCTGAAAGTGCGATTGGCCGTTAGCTCAGATGTCGAGCTTACTCAGGTAGTCGCTCGAATGCGCGAGCAGTTTCTGCGCGATCTGCGCGCGCAGGCCCGCGAGCAGCGCCGCGTTGATCGAGGCCTTGCCGGCGTGGTTCTCGATCTGGACGTCGTTCTCGCGGAACTTGAAGAACAGCACCTGCGTGATCCTCTGCCGGGCCTCGAGCGCGAACGCCGCCAGCGCGACGAACAGCTCGCCGTTCGGGTCGCGATCCACCGTCGAGACCTGGAAGTGCGCGGTGTTCGCCGAGCGCGACTCGCGGTTGAAGATCGTGATCCAGGGATTGCCCGCATCCATCTTCTGCAGCGCCTTGACGGCCGAGGTCACCAGCGCCAGTGCGGCGGGCGCGCCGCCGAGCAGCGTCGCGGCGACGTCGAGCACGGCCTGGTGCGCCTCGAAGCCGTCGCCTTTCGTCTTGTAGTGCTGCAGGTGGGTCTGCTGCGTAACGAAGCCGATGTTGCCGAGCACGTCGAAGTACTCGCGGTACCAGTCGCGGACCTCCGCCAGCGAGCGTGGCTCCGGCGCGACTTTCTTGGCCCGCAGCTGCGCGAGCAGCGCGCAGTTGACGATGTCGCTGCGCTGCTCGGCCGTGATGCCCTGCACGAAGGACACGACCTCGGAACCCACCACCATGGCCTGGTCGCGCGCGGCGTCGAAATCGATCGGCGGCGCGAGCGCGAGCCCCGTCGCGCCGAAACGCGGCGCGGGCAGGTCGAGGTCGCTGACGAAGGTCCTGGCCTGGTCCAGATCGAGGTGCATGCGATGTCCCCCGTCGTCCCGACGATCATTGCCAGCGCAGCTGCCGGCCCGCGGCGCATCGCGCCGGGGCGTTCCGCTGATGATACTGCCGCCGCGAGATCACGACGGCAGGCTCGCTGCCTAGGTTATGGCGAA
>DATIRA010000345.1:0-2170 GCA_035470225.1 Steroidobacteraceae bacterium
GGCGAAGAACGCTTCTTCGAAACGAGTCGAGAGCTGTTCCGTGTCGATCGCGATCTGTAGTTCGTGCACGACCTCGAGGTCCTGGATCCAGGTCTCGGCCTCGCCGGCCAGCTTGATGCGGTAGGGCCGCTCGTTGAGTACCCGCAGGCCGAAGTTCTCGAGTCGCGGCAGGATGTCGGACATCGCGACCGGATCGCCGCGCCGGTACAGGCGCAGGTGCGCCGTCTTCTCCACGGGGTCGCCGGGACGCAGCTCGATGCCGAGCGCCGGCGCTTCGGCGGGCAGCGCGAGCAGTTCGAGGATGTCGGTGATCGAATCCTTCGCGCTCACGTACTCCTGGTAAGCGACCGGGAAGGCACTGCCGAAGCGCCGCGTGATCGCCGCGGCCTGGTCCTCCGGCAGGCGCTGGTCGAGTTCCTCGCGCAGCGAGTCCTCCCAGTTGCGCAGCGCCTCGGTGACCCGCTGCTCGATCTGGTCCACGTTGGCGCTGACCGGGCGGTCCGGATCGGTGCGCACCAGGATCTGCAGCCGGGCGAGCGTGGACTCGGAAATCTGCACCTGCGACTCGAGCGCGGTGCCGGCCAGTTCCTCGAGCAGGATCTGCTCGATGCGCTCGCGAGCCTGGGTGTTGTAGCGGTCCCTCGGCACGAACACCAGGCAGCTGTAGAAGCGGCCGTAGGGGTCGCGCCGCGGAAAGAGCCTGACGCGTCGGCGTTCGTAGAGATTGACGATGCCGCGCGTCGTGCGCACCAGCTCGGCGACGCTGGCCTGGAAGAGTTCGTCCCTCGGGTAGGTCTCCAGCGCGTGCACGAGCGCCTTGCCGTCGTGGCTGACCGGCGAAACGCCGAAATGCTCGAAGACCTTCTGCACCTTGCGGCGCAGCAGCGGGATCTCGCGCGGGCTCGTGCTGTAGGTGGTCGAAGTGAACAGGCCGATGAAGCGGCGCTCGCCGACCACGCGTCCGCTCGCATCGAAGGTCTTCACGCCGACGTAGTCGAGGTAGGTGGCGCGGTGCACGGTGGAAATCGAGTTCGCCTTCGTGACGACCACCGCGACGGCCTCCCGCGCCTTGCGTCGGACCTCGTCCGACAGCACGGTGGCCGTGGCCCGGGGGCGGCCTGCACCGGTGCGCAGCAGGCCCAGGCCGCTGCGGGGTATCGGGACCACGCGGTCACGCCGCGGGCCGCGCTCGAGGCGATATTCTCGATAGCCGAGGAACGTGAAATGGTTGTCGGCGAGCCACTCGAGGAAGGCACTCGCTTCGGCAGACTCCGCGCGTGACACGCCAGGCGCGCCGCCGAGCAGGTCGCGCGCCACATCGAGAGAGCGCGCGCGCATCGCGGGCCAGTCCTCGACCGACAGACGCACATCGTCGAGCACCCGCAGGATCCTGCCGCGGATCTCCTCGAGCTTGCCGGGATCAACCGTGCGCTGCACCTGGATCTGCTGCCAGGACTCGAGTCCGGGCCCGGACGCGCCGCGATTCGAAACGCGGGTGATTCGACCGCGCCCGTCGCGCGCGACGCGCAGCACCGGGTGCACCATCATCTGTATCGGCAGCCCGCACTGGTTCAACACGATCGCCATCGAGTCGACCAGGAAAGGCATGTCGTCGGTGACCACCTCGACGACCGTGTGCGGTGAGTGCCATCCGTCGGACTCGGGTGTGGGGTTGAATACCCGCACCAGCGGCGTTCCGGCCTCACGCCGGCCACCGAAACGCAGGTGTGCCGCGGCGGCGGCGGCCCACGAGGCCGGATCGGACTCGCGCAGGTCGTCCTCGTCCACGCCGTGGTAGTACTCCCGTACGAATCCGGACAGCCCTACGACGGGCCGGGGACCTGGCAGCTTTCGTGCGGCCGCGGCGATGTCATCGAGTATGTGCTGGCGGGCAGCCGGAATTGTTCCGGTCATGATGTCTTTCCCTGTGGGCTGGGGTTCGGGACCGTGTGGATCTTCGATTATAGGGAGCGTTTAGGCGGCGCGCGTCGCCGCGGGGCGATGACGGCGTTCTGCTTAAGACTGCGGGCGCGCAGCGTCAGCTTGTGCAGCGCAAGATCCAGTGCTTCGCACTCGTCCGCGCTCATGCCATCGAGCAGTTCCTGCTCGTAGCTGAGCGCGAGTGGCGCAACCGCTCGGTAGACCGCGATGCCGCGCCGCGAAAGCCGCA
>DATIRA010000346.1:0-4047 GCA_035470225.1 Steroidobacteraceae bacterium
TTCGTTACCTGGCGGCGGATCGCGGACTGCGGGCCGTCCGCCACCTCGCTGGTGATCTCGACGCCGCGGTTCATCGGGCCCGGGTGCATCACGATCGCGTCGGGGCGTGCGAGGCGCAGGCTCTCGCTGGTGATGCCCCACTCGCTGCAGAACGCGTCGCTGTCCGGTATCTGCATTTCCGCGATCCGCTCGCGCTGGATCCGCAGCGCCATGATCACGTCCGCTCCGGCGAGCCCTTCGGCCAGCGTCGAGCAGCGACGCGCGGACGGGAATTCCTCCGCCCCGGGCATCAGTGCCGGCGGTCCCACCAGCCGGAGCTCGCCGACGCCGAGCGTCTCGAGGGCCGTACCGGTCGAGCGGGCCACACGTGAGTGCCGGATGTCGCCGACGATCGCGACGCTGAGGGCCGGCACCTGGCCCTTGAGCTGGCGTATCGTGAGCACGTCCAGGAGGCCCTGGGTCGGATGCGAGACATGCGCCTCGCCGGCATTGAGCACGCTGACGTGCGGGGCGACGTGGGCCGCGACGAAGGCGGGCAGCCCGGGTTCCGCGTCCCGCATCACCATCACGTCCGCCTGCATCGCCTGCAGCGTGTAGATCGTGTCCAGCACGGTCTCGCCCTTGACGCGCGAGGAGGAGTGCAGGTCCAGGTTGACGATGTCCGCGCCGAGCCGCCTTGCTGCCAGCTCGAAGGACACGCGGGTGCGCGTGCTCGGTTCGAAGAACAGGTTTGCGACCGTGCGGCCCGCGAGGCTGCGGTCCCTTGCGGGCAGGTCGCCCATCGGCCGGACGAAGAACTGGGCGAGGTCCAGCAGCTGCGTGAGTTCCTCGGCCGAGAGTCCGTCCAGCGTCAGCAGGTGACGCAGGCGCCCGGCGGCGTCCCGCTGCAGCCCGCGGCCAGTGTCGATCATGTCTTTGCGCTCCCGCTTGATGAGTTAACGTCCGCCGAGCCAGGTCTCAAGGATCAGCCTCGCGGCATTGGCGTCCACGTCCTCTCGGCTGACACGCCGCCCCAGTGCGCCGGAGCGTCGCGCCTCCCGCAGCTCGTCTGTCGCGGCCACCGAGGTCAGGCGCTCGTCGACGAGTTCCACCGGCAATCCCGTGCGACGTGCCAGCTCGGCCGCGAACCGGCGACACTGCGCGGTCAGCACCGTGTCCGAGCCGTCCATGTTACAGGGAAGACCGACCAGCAGCCGCTGCGGTCCCCAGTCACGCAGCAGCCGATCCACCGCCTGCCAGTCGGGGCCGGACTCAGCACCGAGCGTGCCGAGCGGGCTGGCAGTCCCGGTGGTGGTCTGGCCCACCGCCACGCCGATCCGCCGCGCACCGTAGTCGAAGGCCAGCAGCACCACGCCGCCGGGTGCCACCGGCTCAGGCGTGCCCGGCATCGCTGGTGATTCGCATCAGGTCCACGCCGAGCAGCAGGCCCGCGGCGTGCCAGCGCTCCTCCAGCGGTGTCTCGAAGATCAGCTGCTCGTCGGCAGCCACGGACAGCCAGGAATTGCTGGCCATCTCCTCCTCGAGCTGGCCGGCGTCCCAGCCGGCGTACCCGAGCGCGATCACGGCCTTCTCCGGTCCGTCGCCGCGCGCCAGCGCATCGAGCACGTCCCTCGAGGTCGTCAGGTGGATCCGGCCCGACACGGCCAGCGTCGACTCCCAGCTCTCGCCGGGTGAATGCAGCACGAAGCCCCGTTCCGTCTGGACCGGCCCGCCCTGCAGCACGGGCTGCTCGGAGACCCGGGAGCGAGAGTGCTCGACACCGAGCTGCTCGAACACCTCGCCCATGCTCATCGAGAGCCCGCGATTGATCACGATGCCGAGCGCCCCTTGTGGCCCGTGATCGCACACCAGCGTGACGGTGTGCGAGAAATTCGGATCCTGCATGCCCGGCATCGCGATCAGGAACTGGTTGTTGAGGTACCCGTTCGTCATGCGCGCAGTATCGGGTGAGCGGGCGCCCTGCTCAAGATCAGTCCGGAATCGGGCCGTCGCGCCGGCGCGGCCGCTGCGCTAGGAGCCGCCCAGGAACCGCCATTCGTAGGCGAATCGCAGCATCGGATAGCGATCGCGCATCGCGGGCGGGAACGGGTCGAACGGCGAGGCGAGCCGCACGATGCGGACCGCGGCGTTGTCGAGCTCCGGGTGGCCGCTGGAGCGGCGCACCGAGATTTCCGCGAGGTGCCCGTCGGCGCGGATCGCCACTTCGATCACCGGGCTCCCGGACAGCGACTTCCGCCGGGCCGCGTCCGGGAAATTGAGGGTTCCGAGGCGCTCGACGCGGCGTTTCCAGCCATCGAGATAGGCCGCGATCTCCGATTCCCGGGCGTCCGCCAGCAGCCTGTCATCGAGCGCCGGGTCGCCGCGCAGGCGCAGTTCCTCGTCGGCCGCAACCGCGTTGACCCCGATCTGTGGCACCGGGCGCGACTCCATCGGCAGGCTGGCCCGCTCCGGTGCGGGAACGTCGGCCTCGGCCAGGGACTGCGCGGAGCGAGCGGCCGTGCTTGCGAGCACCTGGGAGCGCCCGACCGTCTCCGCGCCGGTCGTGTTCTCGAGCGCATCGCCTTCGCGCACCCCGGCGTGCTCGAGCACACTCGCGCTGGCTTCGGGCAGCGAAGTGCGCTGCATGTCGCGGCTGGTGCCCGAGCCGCGCTGATCGCGCTGCGCGATGTACCCGGCCTCGGGATTCGGGTCCTCCGCAGGTCCATCGGACACGAGCAGGACCTCCAGCGTCGGCAGCTCGCTCCGCTCGGGCGCGAGCGCCGAGAAACGCAGGCCGAGAATCAGCAGCCCGTGCGCCAGCGCCGCGACGAAGACCGCCGTCGCCAGGCGGTCCCCGGGTCGCCCCATGCCGGCCACGGCACCCATCGCTCAGTGCTCCATGCGACGCTCGATGGCGTCCATAAGCATTCCGGCGATGTCGATGCCGAACTGCCGGTCGAGCTCACGGGCCCCGGTCGGGCTGGTGACGTTGATCTCGGTGACGAAGCCACCGATCACGTCGAGCCCGACGAACAGCATTCCCCGCGAGCGGAGCTCCGGGCCGATGCGTTCCGCCAGCCACCTGTCGCGCTCGCTGAGCGGACGGCCGACGCCCTTCGCGCCTGCGGCCAGGTTGCCCCGGTTGTCGGCCTCGGACGGAATCCGCGCCAGCGCATAGGGGACGGCCTCGCCGTCGACCAGGATCACCCGGGCGTCCCCGGTGGTAGAGATCTCTTCCAGGTAGCGCTGCACGATCGCGTATCGGCTGCCGAAGTCCGTCAGTGTCTCGAATACCACGTTCGCATTCTTGTCGCCGAGATCCACGACAAAGATCGAACGACCGCCCATGCCGTGCAGCGGTTTGCACACGATGCGTCCCTGCTCGCGCAGGAAAGCATGCATGTCCGCCATGTCGCGCGTGATCAGGGTCGGCGCGCAGCACTCCGGGAACCACGCCGTGAAGACCTTCTCGTTGATGTCCCGCAGGCCGCGGGGCCGGTTCACGACCAGCGACCCCTGCTCCTCGGCCCGCTCCAGGATGTAGGTCGAGTAGATGTACTCGGTGTCGAACGGCGGGTCCTTGCGCATCAGGATCACGTCGAACTCGCTGAGACGGCGGACCTCCGCCGGTCCGCGACTGAACCAGGCCGATGCATCGTCGGTGACCGTCAGTGGATGGGCACGGCCCATCGCGACGCCGTCGCGCAGCCACAGGTGCCGCAATTCCAGATAGCCGATTTCCCAGCCCCGGCGCCGGGCTGCCAGCAGCATCGCCAGGGTCGTGTCCTTCGCCGGCTTGATGTCCTCGATCGGGTCCATCACCACGGCGACGCGCAGCGGTCGGTCGGGCATTCAGTGCTCCAGGGCGGGGCCGTCGTTGGTGCCCCATGTGACGGGCATCATGGTATCGAAACCGCTCGATGGCAGGGGCAGGTCCGATATGTTAAAAAACGCTCGCGACCGGGTGTCCGCAGTTTAGCGTCGTGGTCGCCACGCTCATCCTTGGGGTTAACTGGATATGGAACAAACCGCAGCCAGCAGCAGCCGGCCCCGGCTCGCCGGCCTGAA
>DATIRA010000347.1:0-12122 GCA_035470225.1 Steroidobacteraceae bacterium
CCTCGCCAGGGAAGAAGTCGATACCCACGACGCCCGCGAACGCCCAATCGTCGTCGATGTTGAAGCGGGTGCCGCAGCCGATCGCCTCCTCGGCGCCGCTGCAGTCGCCCTTCGAGCCGTAGACGTGCTCGCCGTCGAAAATCGCGTAGACCATGCCGGCGCCCAGGTACGGCTGGACCGTCGCATTGTAGCTGCCCGGCCGCCAGACGAGGCTCAGCGTCGGGGGCAGCACGTCGACCGAACCGATGCGGGTCTTGCCGCCCGTGTACGGCCGCAGGTCGATGCCGTGCGTGAACGGATAGGCCACCAGCAGCTCGACACCGAAGTGGTTCGAGAACATGTAGGTGCCGTCGGCCGTGAAGCTGACGTCATCGTCCACGACCAGTGTGTAGCAGTCCGCGCCGGAGACCGTGTCGCAGTCATCCGGAAATGGCTTGACGTTATCGCTATCAGGGTTCAGCTGATGAGCACCGAAACGCACGATCCAGTCACCCTTCTGTTCACCGGGTGCCGTATCGGCATTGACCGCCAACGGAGCTGCCATAAGAGCAGCCAGCAGCGCGGCCGACAGGACTTTAGACGACATTTGCAAACTCCCTTGGCTGTGAGTTCTTGAGCATCCAATGGGATCCGCGCGGACGAAGTGCCCTCGTGAACTCCCACGTTTCGAGTAGGAATCTTATACGACGATTCTCTTTTTCGCCACAAGGGTTTTTGACCGTGCGTGCGGCGGATAGATAAAGCCTTGCGGCAGAACATCAGGATTTACGCCTATCATTGGGCCTTTCCCGAATCGTGCTGATGCACGAAAGCAACAAATTGGGCAGGCCGTGAATACGCGCGCGTCGTGGCGTCGAACACGCGGAGTGCTGCTGGACCGAGCTGGAGGACGACCGATGCCGAACACCGTTACCCGCGTGACCCTCTTGCTGCTGCTGGCGGCGGCGCTGCCCGCCGTCGCGGCGCCGGCACCCGGCCAGGCACTGATCCCGTATGAAAAATTCAAACTGGACAATGGCTTAACTGTCGTCGTCCACACCGACCGCAAGGCACCCATCGTGGCCGTCAACGTCTGGTACCACGTGGGCTCGAAGAACGAGAAGCCGGGCAAGACCGGCTTTGCCCACCTGTTCGAGCACCTGATGTTCCAGGGCACCGAGAACTTCAACGACGAGTATTTCAAGCCGTTCGAGCAGGTCGGCGCGACCAGCCAGAACGGTACGACGAACTTCGACCGGACCAATTACTTCCAGAACGTCCCGACGACGGCACTGGACATGGCGCTGTGGATGGAATCGGACCGCATGGGCCACCTGCTCGGCGTGATCGACCAGGCACGGCTCGACGAACAGCGCGGCGTCGTCCAGAACGAGAAGCGACAGGGCGAGAACCGGCCCTATGGCCGCGTCTGGGAGACCGTGTTCCGGGCGAGCTTCCCCGAGGGTCACCCGTACCGCTGGCTGCCGATCGGCTCGATGGAGGACCTGGACGCCGCATCACTCGACGACGTGAAGGAATGGTTCAACACTTACTATGGCGCCGCCAATGCAGTGCTGGTGCTGGCCGGCGACATCGACGTCGCGACCGCGCGCGAGAAGGTCCAGGCCTACTTCGGTGACATACCACCCGGGCCGGCGCTGACCCGGCCGGAGGTCTGGATCGCGGCGCGCCAGCAGAGCACGCGCGAGCTGATGTTCGACCAGGTCGCGCAGCCGCGTCTCTATCGCTTCTGGAATACGCCGCAGAACGGCACCGAGGACGCGGAACTGCTGTCGCTGGCCGGCCAGATCCTCGGTGGCGGCAAGACTTCCCGACTCTATGAGCGACTGGTCTACCGGGAACAGATCGCCGACTCCGCCTCCGCGGGTCTTAGCCCGCTCGAGATTGCGGGACTGTTCGCGGTCATCGCGGACGTCAAGGCGGACGTCGCACCTGAGCGGGTGGAGCGTGCGATCGAGGAAGAGCTCGAGCGCTTCATCGCCAAGGGCCCCACCGGGGCCGAGCTCGAGCGCGCCCGCACTTCGATTCGCGCCGGGTTCATCAAGGGGCTCGAGCGCATCGGCGGCTTTGGCGGCAAGGCCGACGTGCTCGCGGCCTGCGAGGTGTACGAAAGCGACCCGGGCTGCTATCGACGTTCGCTCGCGATCATCGATGCAGCGACCCCGGAACAGATCCGCGCGGCCGCCGCCCGCTGGCTCGCCCGCGGCGACTACACGCTCGAGGTGCAGCCGCAACCAGCCTACCGCGCCAGCGATACGAGCCCCGTCGATCGCGCAGCCGGCGTGCCGCAGACCGTGACGTTCCCGGCCGTAGCCTTTCCGGCACGGGAACGGGCGACGCTGAGCAATGGCCTGCCGGTCGTGCTCGCCAGCCGAGATGACCTCCCCGTCGTGCGCGTGTCGCTGCTGATCGATGCCGGCTACGCGGCCGACCAGGGCCGCAGGCTCGGCGCCTCCAGCTTCGCGATGGCGATGCTGGATGAGGGCACGAACAAGCTCGACGCGCTCGCGATCGCCGATCGCGCGGAGTCGCTCGGTGCGGACCTGATGGCAGGCTCCTCGCTCGACTCCTCGTTCGCTTCAGTCTCCGCGCTGGCCGAGAACCTGGACGGCTCGCTGGCCCTGCTCGCCGACGTGGTGCGCAACCCGCAGTTCCCGCCGCAGGAGATCGATCGCGTGCGCAAGCAGTGGATCGCAGGTATCAGGCAGGAGAAGACCAGCCCCGACGCAATCGCGATGCGCCTGCTGCCTCCGCTGATGTACGGCGCAGGACACCCCTACGCGATCCCGTTCTCCGGTTCGGGAACAGAGGCCTCGATCGCGTCGCTGACCCGTGAAGACCTGCTGGCGTTCCACCGCGACTGGATCCGCCCCGACAACGCAACGCTGATCGTCACCGGTGACGCGACGCTCGCGGAGATCGTGCCGCTGCTGGAGAAGCACTTCGGCGACTGGCGCGGCGCGGGCGGCCCGGCGCCCACGAAGGCGTTGCCTGCCGCGGCCGTGGCCACGGCGAGTCGCGTGTACCTGGTCGACCGCCCCGGCGCCCAACAGAGCAACATCCTGGTCGGTCAGGTACTGCCATCCAGCGCGGCGCCCAACGCGCTCGAGATCGACACGATGAACGACGTGTTCGGCGGCAGCTTCACTTCGCGGATCAACATGAACCTGCGCGAGGACAAGCACTGGTCCTACGGCGCCCGCTCGCGGCTGCCCGAGGCGCGCGGCCAGCGACCCTGGATGCTCTCCGCACCGGTGCAGGCGGACAAGACGGTCGAATCGATCAACGAGATCCGGCGCGAGTTGAGCGAGTACCTCGGCGAGCGCCCGGCCACGGCGGAGGAAGTCGAGAAGGTGAAGAACCGGGACGTGCGCGCGCTCCCCGGCCGGTTCGAGACCAACGCCGCCGTCAGCGGCGCGATCGCCGAGAACATCGTGCTAGGCCGTCCCGACGACTACGTCGACACGCTCAAGCAGCGCATCGAGGCCCAGAGCGTCGAGTCCGTGCGCGCCGCGGCGCGAGAGGTACTGGAGCCCGGCTCGATGACCTGGGTGATCGTCGGCGACCTGGCGAGCATCGAGCAGCCCGTCCGCGAACTCGGACTCGGCGAAGTGCAGGTGCTGGACGCTGACGGGAACCGGCTGCGCTGATATCTTCGCAGCCCATGAATGCCGTCGTCCGGTCGCTGCTGATGCTGGCCGCGGCAGCCGTCGCAGGCTGCCAGGCCAGCGGCCCGGCGACCGACGGCGATGCGCCCGGCGCGGGAGGTGCCGCAGCAATCCCGGCGGATGCCGCCGACGCAGCCTGGTGGAACCGGCGGGTGTTCTACGAGATCTTCGTCCGCTCGTTCGCCGACTCGAGCAGCGGCCCGCTCGCCAACGACGGCGTCGGCGACCTGCGCGGCCTGATCGAGAGGCTCGACTACCTGAATGACGGCGATGCCGCGACCACGTCCGACCTCGGCATCACCGGCATCTGGCTGATGCCGGTCAATCCGTCGCCGAGCTACCACGGCTACGACGTGACCGATTACTTCGGGATCAATCCCGACTATGGAACACGCGAGGATTTCCTGGAGCTGATGGCCGAATGCCGGCGTCGAGGCATCCGCGTGATTGTCGACCTCGTGCTGAACCATTCGTCGTCCGAGCATCCATTCTTCGAGGCCGCCCTGGACGGCGATGCCCGCTACCGGGACTGGTACATCTTCGTGCCCGCCGGGGAAATTCCCTCCTGGCGCGGGCCCTGGAACCAGCAGGTCTGGCAGCAGATGCGCGGCCAGCACTACTACGGCATCTTCTGGTCGGGAATGCCCGACCTGAATTACCGCAATCCCGCGGTCACGGCCGAGGCCTATCGCATCGCGGATTTCTGGCTGCAGGAGATGCAGGTCGACGGCTTCCGCCTCGATGCGATCCGTCACCTGATCGAGGACGGCGCCGAGATGAACGACACGCCCGAGACGCTGGCCTGGCTCGCGGACTTCCACGCGCACGTCAAGCGCACCGACGCCGACGCATTGCTGCTCGGCGAGGTGTGGACCAGCACCGAGGTCGTGAGCGAGTACCTGCGCTCCGGCGCGCTCGACCTCGCCTTCGAGTTCGACCTGGCCGGTGCCTTCCTCGACGCGGCACGCAGCGGCTCCAAGGCGAAGCTCGCCTACACGCTCGCGAACATAGACGCGAACTACCCGCCGAACCGGTTCGCGACAATGCTCAGCAACCACGACCAGGACCGGGTCATGAACCAGCTGCAGCACGATGCGTCGAAAGCCCGCCTGGCCGCGGGACTGTTGCTCACCGCGCCGGGGGTCCCGTTCATCTACTACGGAGAGGAGATCGGACAGGTCGGCGAGAAGCCCGACGAGATGATCCGCAACCCGATGCCCTGGACACCGGCACGCAACGGCGGCTTCACCGGGGCGACCGAGCCATGGGAACCGCTGCAGCCTGGCCACGAGCGGCGCAACGTGGCGCTGCAGGATTCGAACCCCGGCTCACTGCTGAACCATTATCGCCGGTTGATACGGCTGCGGTTGTCCGAGCCCGCTCTGCTGCACGGCGATTTCCGCCTGGTCGAAACGGGCCGCGATGACGTGATCGCCTGGCAGCGCAGTGCCGGTTCGAGGCGGTTGCTCGTGCTGGCGAACCTGTCGGGCCAGGCCGTGGACGATTACAGGCTCGATCCGGCCGTCGAAGATGGCCCGACGACAGACCTGCTCGGCGGCGAGCGCTTCTCGATGGGCGAACTTCCGCGGCTCGGCCCGAGGCAGGTGCGCGTGCTCGCCCGCGACGACGCCGGTGCTCACTGAGCGCATCGGCTTGAACCGCCGGATACAACCTGACCCGGTCCAGCCGCCGGATCCACGACGCCCATGACCCTGACCGTCCAGATCGCCGTGCTGCTGGCGGCCGCCGTCGTTGCGGTTCCGCTGTTTCGGCACTTCGACCTGAGCGCCGTGCTCGGCTACCTGGTGGCGGGCGTCGTGATCGGGCCCTGGGGCCTCGGGCTGTTCACCGACGTCGAGGGAATCCTGCACTTCGCGGAACTCGGCGTCGTGTTGCTGCTGTTCGTGATCGGCCTCGAGCTGCAGCCGTCGCGGCTGTGGGTCATGCGCAAGGCGATCTTCGGCGCCGGCACGGCCCAGGTCGTGCTGACGACCATCGCGCTGGCCCCATTGATCCACTTGCTCGGCCAGCCCTGGGCAACGGCACTGGTGATCGGGTTTGCATTGTCGCTGTCCTCCACCGCGCTGGTGCTGCAACTGCTCGCCGAACGCAACGAGCTCACGACACGGCACGGTCGCTCCGCATTCGCGATCCTGCTGTTCCAGGACCTCGCGATCATGCCGGCGCTGGTGCTGCTGCCGCTGCTGGCCGGGACCGGCGATGCGCAGCTCGACTGGAAACAGCTGCTGCTCGGCGCGCTGGCAGTGGCGCTGGTGGTCGGCCTCGGGCGCCACCTGCTGCGGCCGGCGCTCAGGATCGTCGCGAACACCCGGGTCCACGAGGCCTTCACGGCCGCGGCGCTGCTGGTGGTCGTGGCCACCGCGGCACTGTTCGACTCGCTCGGCCTGTCGATGGCGCTCGGGGCGTTCATCGCCGGCGTGCTGCTCGCCGACAGCGAGTACCGCCACGAGCTGGAGGCGGACATCGAGCCGTTCAAGGGACTGCTGCTCGGCCTGTTCTTCATCGCGGTCGGGATGTCGGCCAACCTCGGGCTGCTGCTCGCCGAGCCGCTCAGGATCCTCGGGCTCACGCTGGCCTACATGAGCCTCAAGGCGGCCGTGATCTGGCTCGTGGCCCGGCTGTTCCGCCACGACGCCAGTACTGCGTCGCGGCTCGCCGCGGTGCTGGCCGGTGGCGGCGAGTTCGCGTTCGTGCTGCTGGCACTGGTCGCCGGCGAAGGGCTCGTGGGACGCGAGGCCGTCGACGTCGCGATCATCGTCGTCACGTTGTCGATGGCCGTGTCTCCGTTGCTGATCGCCGGCACCGAGTCGCTGGTGCGCAGGCTGCGCCCGCCGGCCGCACCGACGACGTTCGACCAGATGCAGTCCGAGGAGCCGCGGGTGCTGATCGCGGGATTCGGTCGATTCGGCCAGATCGTCGCGCGCGTGCTCCGCGCCCGGCGAATCCGCTTCACCGCGCTTGAAATCAACCAGGCGCAGGTGGATTTCGTGCGCCGTTTCGGCAACAAGCTGTACTACGGCGACGCTTCGCGGCTCGAACTGTTGCGCGCCGCGGGCGCCGAGCAGGCCGAGGTGCTGGTGCTCGCGATCGACGACGTCGAAGGATCGCTCAGGACCGCGGAAATGGTTCGTCGGCATTTTCCGCGGCTGCGGATACTGGCCCGCGCGCGGAACCGGCAGCACGCCTTCCGGCTGATTCAGGCCGGCGTGGACGAGATCTGGAGGGAGACCTTCGGCTCCAGCCTCGAGGTCGCCGAAGCCACGCTGGTCGCGCTCGGCACGCCGCGGGCACAGGCGCACACCGAGGTCCGTCGCTTCCGGGAACACGACGAGCAGACGCTGCAGGCGCAGGCCGCGGTGATGGACGACGAGGAGAAGCTGATCGCGACGGTCAGGGCATCCGCGGCACAACTCGAGCAGCTATTCGAATCCGACGCAGCGGACGACGCAGCCGCGGGAGACCGATCATGAGAGTTCAACCGACCAGGACTCTGGTCGCAGGAGTGGCGCTGATGTGCATGGCTGGCCTCGCCGGTGCCGGCAACGCGGCGGACCTGGACCAGGAGGCGGCCGGGCGCTTCGCCCGGCTGGCCCTCGATTGCGTCCACAAGGAATACCCGAACAAGATCGCACACGTGCTGCAGGGCGACGGCGACGTCCGCCCGCCGCGCGAGCTGACGCCCGCCTTCTACGGCTGCTACGACTGGCACTCGTCGGTGCACGGCCACTGGCTGCTCGCGCGGCTGGCGAGGTTGTACCCCGGGGCGGATTTCGCCGCGCCGGCAAGCGCCGCACTGCGGCGCAGCCTGACCGCGGCGAACATCGAAGCCGAGGTGGCGTACCTGCGTGGCAGCGGTCGCAGCTCGTTCGAGCGGCCCTACGGCCTCGCCTGGCTGCTGGCGCTTGCCGGCGAACTCCGCAGCTGGAAGGAACCCGCGAGCGAATCCTGGAGCGGGGCGCTCGCCCCGCTCGAGGCGGAGGCCGCCTCCCGAGTAAAGGCGTGGCTGCCGAAGCTGAGTTACCCGATCCGGGTCGGCGAGCACAGCCAGACTGCATTCGCGTTCGGCTTGATTCACGACTGGGCGGTCGCGGCCGGCGATGCCGGGATGCTGTCATTGCTCGACTCGAGGGGTCGCGACTACTACCTTCGCGACACTGACTGCCCGCTGGCCTACGAGCCCTCCGGCGAGGATTTCCTCTCGCCCTGTCTCGCCGAGGCCGACTTCATGCGGCGCATCCTGCCCCCGCCGGAGTTCTCCCGCTGGCTGCAGGCCTTCATGCCTTCGATTCCGTCCGATGCAGATTCCGTCTGGCTCAGGCCCGCCGAAGTCACCGACCGCAGTGATCCGAAGCTCGCGCACATCGACGGCTTGAACCTGAGTCGCGCCTGGATGCTCCGGGGAATCGCCAGCGGACTCGAGCCCGACGACGAGCGCGTCGCGTCGCTGCTCGCAGCTTCGGACGCGCACGCCGCGGCTGCGCTGCCCGCCGTCACCGGCGAGCACTACGAGGGCGGCCACTGGCTCGGCACGTTTGCCGTCTACCTCACGACCGCGGCAGGCCGCCAGCGCTGACCGCGCCTGAACTGGAGCAGTTCGCGCGGCCGGATCAGCGCCTGCGGCGCGAGCGGCGCAGCACGCCGAACGCGATCACGCCGACGATCAGGATCGGGACGACGATACCGACGAGATCGCCGGACTCCGCCGCATCGATCGCCGCCGTGAACGCCAGCCCGATGATCCCCGCGACGATGAACAGCGGGATCAGCCTGCGCTCGGAGCGTCGCGGCTTCGCGCCGGGCGCCTGGTCCGGCCTGCGGCGGAGCCCGCTCTTGCCCAGTCGGACGCCACCCGGGACCTGCGGACGAGCAGTATCCGGATGCTGATCCGGCATCGGCCAGGGGTTCGCATCCGGCGAAGGCGGCGCGGGCGGCGGCGGCATGTCGTTGCCCGGCTTGCGAGTGGAGTTGTCCTGCCCGCGCTTGCTGATCATCCGGTCCCTCCCTTTCGTTCGCTACGGCCTCCGATCCGAGCCCGCCTGCATTCGGGATATTAAACGACCCGGCCGGATGGCAGGGCGGTCCGGGCGAACTCCGCCGGATTCACAATCGTGCAGCAGTTCTGTCAATCGTCGGTCACACGGGCCCACGAACCTGTGCCTGCTCCCGGGTACTGAGCACCCCGTCGGTCATCGAGCCGACCGAAGGCATTGGTACTCGGGGTGAACCCGCATCAGCCCCCAACCAGACGGAGACGAAAGGCATGCACAGGTCCAACACGATTGCCCTCGGCGTGAGCCTCGCGCTCGCGAGCGCCGCCGCGCAGGCGGACACCTACACCGGCCCCCAGAGTTCCGAGTCACCCTATGTCGTGCCGACGGCCGACGGCTGGGACGTGACGTCACTGGTCACCGTCGGCGACATGGCGAAGAACTCGCCGTACGCGATGGTCGGCATCCCGGACGGCATGGGCGCCGTGGCGGGCAAGTTCGCCGAGAACGGCGCCTACGTGGCCGACAAGGCCTACATGACCGTATTCCTGAACCACGAACTCGGCGGTTCGGCAGGTGTGGTCCGTGCGCACGGCTCCACCGGCGCCTTTGTTTCGCAGTGGACGATCCACCTGAACAGTTTGCAGGTGAAGTGGGGCGAGGACCTGATCCGTGACGTGTACGTCTGGGACGGTAGCGGCTTCGCCCAGGCTCCGGGCGTGACGTTGAACCGCTTCTGCTCGGGCGACCTGCCGCCGCTGACCGGCTTCTACGACGCTGCCTCCGGCAAGGGTTTCAACGGCCTGATCTACATGAACGGCGAAGAGGCCGGCGCCGAGGGTCGCGCGTTCGGCCACGTGGTCACCGGTGACGAGAAGGGCACGAGCTACGAGCTGCCCTACCTCGGCAAGTTCTCCTGGGAGAACTCGGTGGCCCACCCGGATGCCGGCGAGAGGACGCTGGTGGTCGGCCTCGACGACTCCTCGCCCGGACAGGTCTACCTGTACGTCGGCGACAAGCAGTCCTCTGGCAACCCGGTCGAGCGTGCCGGACTGCAGAACGGCTACCTGTACGGCATCAAGGTCACGAACGGGGGCAGCAACTATGCCAACGGGCCGGCGCCGAGCGAGAACGCCGGCGCGATCGAGGGCAGCTTCGAGCTGCATCCGTTCACCCGCGCCGAGGCGGCCGGCTCGGGGGCGGCGCTGCAGGCGCTGTCGGTGGCCGCAGGCGTGACCGAATTCGCGCGGCCCGAGGACGGCCACTGGGACACGAAGAACCCCAACGTCTTTTACTGGGCGACCACTGGGCGCAGCAACCAGACGGCCCGTCTGTACAAGCTCACCTTCGACTCGATCGGGAACCCCACCGGCGGCACGATCGAAATGGTGGTGGACTCGGCATCCCTGACCGGGCTGGACGGCGAGACCGCGCGATCCTTCGACAACCTGACCGTGGACGGGGACGGCAACGTGATAGTCCAGCAGGATCCGGGTGGCAGCGCGTACATCGCCAAGACCTGGAAGATCAATCCCACGACCGGCTCGGCCGTGCAGATCCTCGAGTCGGACCGCGATCGCTTCGATCCGGCCGGACCGGACTTCCTCACCACGAACGAGGAGAGCTCTGGCGTGATCGAGGTGACGGATATCGTGCAGAGCGCGAACTGGTACGAGACGGGTCGCCGCTACTACCTCGCCAACATGCAGGCGCACTACCCGATCGACGGCGAGTTCGTGGAGGGCGGCCAGGTCTACCTGGTGGCCTCGCCGAAGTTGGCCGCCGCGCCGAGCGGAGGCGGCAAGAAAGGGAAGTGAGGCAGGACCGGGCCGCCACGGATCGGCGGCTGCAGCGAGGCGCAGTTCAGAGCGAATGTCGCTGCGGCTGCACGCCTTCGATCGCGCCCAGCGCGACGCCGCGGCCGACGTGGAGATCCACTTCCCGCTCGAAACGGAGCGTACCGTTCACGACCGCACCCGACTCGATCGTCACCCGTGGCCTGTCGGAGTCCCTGTTCCAGGACCAGCCCTTGCTCTTGCGGACGTGGATCCCGCCCTCGATCTGCGAGCCCGAGCCGACCAGTACGTCGCCATTGACCGTCTCGATACCGCCATCGACGCGGGCCCCGTAGAGCTTCAGCGCGCCATTGACGTTGCCGAGCTGACCACCGACCCGTGCTCCCTCGCGTAGGCGGATCGCGCCGTTCACCGTCTCGACGTCGTCCCTGACCTCCGCGTCCTCGTCCAGCGTGATCGCGCCGTTCACGGTTCCGGCGGACTCGACGACGGCCTTCGCGTCGACGTGCAGGGAACCGTTGACGGTCTTGACTTCGCGGGCACTGCAACCGGCCCCGATCGTGATGGACCCGTTGACGCTCGACACGTCTCCGACGGTTCGCCCGGGCTCCACGTGGATGCCGCCGTTCACCCGGTTCAGGTTCTCCGCGGCACCCAGCGCCACGGCGGAAAACGCGAAAAGCAGCGTCGCAACGTAACGCAGCATGGCCGGCTCCCTGTTCGAATCACGACTGCCCGATAGTCGTTGGATGCCCGGGCCCCGGCAAAGGTTGCAGTGCCTAAACGAGCGGCGTGCCCTCCCGGGCGGTCAGCGCACGGAAGAGCTCGTAGAGTCGCAGTGTCACCGCACCGGGCGTTCCATCCCCGATCGGGCGGCCATCCACCCGGGTCACCGAGGCGAGTTCTCCCATCGTGCCCGAGCAGAAGGACTCGTCCGCGCGATACACCTCGGCAAGGCTCAGGTCGCATTCCTCGCAGGGGATCCCGTTCGCCCGGCACAGCTCCAGCACGGCATCGCGGGTGATTCCCTCCGGACAGGCCGAGACACGCGGCGTCCGCAGCCGTCCGCGCTCTACGACGAAAAAGTGCGTTGCATTCGTCTCCGCCACGAAGCCGCGCAGGTCGAGCATCAGCGCGTCGTCTGCACCGGCGACGTTCGCCTCGATCTTGGCCAGTATCGACTGGATCAGGTTGTTGTGGTGGATCTTGGGATCCAGGCAGTCCGGCGGAAACCGGCGCACGCTGCTGGTCACGAGCTCGAGACCCTGCCTCGAGTACACCGGCGGCTTGTGCTCGGCCAGCACGATCAGCGTCGGGCCCTCGCGATTGAGCCGTGGGTCCATCCCCGAGGTGTACTTCACGCCACGCGTCAGCGTGAGCCGGATGTGCACGCCGTCCCGCATCCCGTTGGCCGCAAGTGTCCGGCGGATCTCCTCGGTGATCGCCGCGCGGTCGGGAACGCGCTCGAAGGCCAGCGCCTTGGCAGAGTTGACCAGGCGATCGAGGTGACGGTCGAGGCGGAAGATGCGCCCGTCATAGAGGCGCAGCCCTTCCCAGACCGCGTCCCCGCCCTGCACGACGGAATCGAAGGGACTCACGCCGGCCTCGTCGCGTGGCAGCAACCGCCCGTTGATGTTGACGATCAGGCC
>DATIRA010000348.1:0-3771 GCA_035470225.1 Steroidobacteraceae bacterium
CTCCGCGGTCGTGATCATGGCGCTGGTGACCACGCTGGCGACGCCGATCGTGCTCCGACCGCTGCTCGGTTCGGCCGAGGATTCCTGACTCATTCCGGCCCGTGCCTCGTCGGGATCGGGCAGCGACGCGGCCCGGATCCGGTCGCTCCGGCTACCCCTTACCCCGGTCCTGCAGTTCCTGCAGGTGCTCGGAGGTCGTCAGCAGCACGAGGTCGTCGCCCGGCTCAAGGTGAGTGTCCTGCTCTGGGAGCAGCAGCTCGGCCTTGCGATAGCCGTACAGCACCTCGGTGTGGTCCGGCAGCGAGAGCCCGGAGAGGGGCCCCGCCTCGTCCTCGGTCACGGAGATCACGAAGAAGCGGACGTCGCCCCGCAGCACCGTCGAGAGCTCGACTACGCCGCGGCCCTCGACCGTGTCAAGCAGCCGGCGCGCGGTGACCTGGTCGGCGCTGATCGTGTTGTCGAGTCGCAGCTCCGCGCAGATGTGCTCGTACTCGGGATTCGAGATCTTCGTGACGACCTCGCTGAAGCCCAGCGAGCGTCCGACCAGGCTCGCGATGATGTTGTCCTGGTCGTCGTTGGTGAGGCACAACAGCGCGTCGGTGTCCTCCGGTCCCGCCTCGTGCAGCAGCTTGGGACGCGCGCCGTCGCCCTGCAGGAAGCCGCAGTCGAGCTCCTCGGCCAGCTCGTCGATGCGGGACTTGTCCTGCTCGATGATGACCACGTCGTGCTTGTGCTCGATCAGCAGCCGGGCCGTCGCGACCCCGGCGGCGGACGTGCCGACGATGACGATTCTCATGGCGATCCAGCCCTCCTTCCGATCCAGTTGCGCGGATGCAGCAATACCAGCACGGCCAGCACCTCGAGGCGGCCCATCCACATGTCAGCGCAGAGTACGGCCTTCAGCAGCGGCTCGAGCTGCGGCGAGGCGAGGCCTGTGGACAGTCCGACGGTCCCGGTTGCGGAAACGACCTCGAACAGCGAATCCAGCGGATCGTGGCCGTGCACCACGAACGCGAGCCAGGAGATGAGCACGACCGCCACGAAACAGGCCAGGATTCCGACCGCCTGGGCGAGGCCGGCGTCGTCGATGCGCCTGCCGTCGACCTGCAGCCCGGCGACGGCGTGCGGTGGCAGCGCCGGGCGCAGTACGCTCAGCTGGATCAGCCGCAGCAGGATCAGCAGCCGGAAGATCTTGATTCCGCCGGCCGTGGATCCCAGCCCGCCGCCAGTGAACATCGAGACGGTGAGCAGCAGCTTCGAGGTATCGTCGAGCGTGCCGACCTCGACCGGCGTGAACCCGGCCGTCGACTGGGCCGAGACCGCGAGCAGCGGCGCGGTCTTCAGCGCCTGCTGCCAGGGCAGCCCGCCTGCGAGGGCCAGCGTCGCGGCCAGCATCGCCGCCAGCACCGCGCAGGCGACCAGCAGGGTCCGGGTCTCGGTGTCCAGGAACCCGCGCAGCCGCTCGAGGCCGCCGGGCTGGCCGGGTGCCCAGGCGCGGTACCTTGCGAGCGGGATCGCCCCGGCGAGTGCCAGCAGCATCACGGCCCCCTGCACGGGCCAGGTGCCCAGCCCTGCGAGGCTGTCGTCATGGGTCGAAAACCCGCCGGTCGAGATACCTGACAGTGTATGGACCAGCGCATCGAACCAGCCGGCCCCGAGCGCCGCCAGTCCGACGAAGCCGAGAGCCGTCAGCGCCGCGTAGATGATCAGCGCCCAGCGTGCCCGCTCCCTTGCACCCGCCAGCGCATCGCTCTCGTACAGGTCGGTGTCCGAAAGCCGTCGCGCCGCAGGCCCCGGCTCCATCAGCAGCACGGCCAGCACGACGATCGCGAGTCCGCCGCACCACTGCATCCAGGCCTGCGTGAAGATGACCGACATCGACAGCGATTCGACGCTGCCGGCCGTCGTGAGCCCGGTCGTCGTGACGGCCGAGACCGAGTGAAAGACCGCGTCGAGCGGCGCGAGACCACCGGTCGACAGCGGCCAGCTCATCAGCAGCGCGGTCGCGAGGTAACCGAGCGCCACGGCCGCCATGGCCTCGTTCGGCTGCAGACGGCGTACCGTGGGCAGTCGCGTGGAGGCGTACGCGAGCGCCGCGAGCGCGATGCCAACGCCTGCCGAACGCCCCGCGAACGGCCAGTCCCCGGCGGCTGCCGCGAAAACCGCTGGCACCAGCGCCACGCCGGCCAGCGCTTTGCAGAGCTCGCCGAGCAGTCGCAGCACGACGGTCCCGCGTGCCGCGTAGGCCAGTGACTCGGCGCCCTGCATTGCCATGGACCTGACTCTACGCCGGTGCGCGGCTCGCCTCCCGGTGGTTGTTACCGATCGCAGGCGACCCCGTCACCCGCCGGCGCGCAGAGATCTGGCCAGCCGACGCTGCGCCAGTAGTCGAGCAGGCCGGCGTCACGGACCAGCTGCTGGAAGCGCGGATCGGCCCGGAACTGCGCCATGTACGGGCTCGCATCGGGCGCGAGCACGTCAAAGGCCCAGAAACTGCGATCCTCGATTGAACGTCTCGCCGCGTCGTAGGCGCGGTCGATCTCGCCGAGGTAGATCAGCGGCGCGGTCTGGGAGGCGAACAGCGATCCTGTCCGGGCGCTGCCGGGCGGCACCCCGGCGAGGGCCTGCAGCGCTGCGGGTTTCTGCGAAGGGTCGATCATCGCGTCCAGCACCTTGGCCTGCACGGACCCGTCCGGCACGAAAGGCCGGGCGCTGCGGGGATCGCCGCTGACGACATGGATCACTGCGATCGCGTCCCGGCCGCGTTCCTGGAAGCCGAGTTCGACCGCGCGTTCCGCCCGCTCGAGGGACTCGGGCAGGTCCATCCGGGCGCCCATCGTGATCAAGGCACCCGAGTAGTTCATGATCGGCGACAGCGGGTCGAGCTCCAGCGCCCGGTCGATGTGCTGCTCCGCCTCTTTGAAGCGGCCGACGTGGGCCAGGAATTCCGCGTACCACTGCTGTGCCGTGCTGTCGGACGGGTCCAGCGCGATCGCCCGCTGGAACTCGTCGTCAGCGGCCTGGAACTGCCAATTCGACTCCAGCACCGCGGCCAGCACGGCGTGCGCTTCGGCGAGCGAGGGATCCAGGCTCAGCGCACGCAGCGCCTGGGTCTGGGCCGCCCGGCCGAGCTCGTCGGCATCGACGTCGGGGCCTGTGTAGGCGGTCAGCACCGCCGTGGAAGCCGCGAGGCCTGCGTGAGCGCGGGCGAAGCCGGGATCGAGGCGGATCGCCTCGTTGAAGACCTCGATGCTCTGGCGCAGCGGTCCCTCGCCGCGTTGGCGCCACAGGTGCCGGGCCTGCAGGTAGCGCTCGTAGGCCTCGACGTTCTCGGTCCCGACCGACTTCGGCCGGTTCTCGGGCCCGCCGAAGCGTACCTCGAGCGAGTTGGCAATCTCACCGGCGATTTCCTGCTGTACCTGGAACACGTCCTCGAGCCTGCGGTCCCAGGTCTTCGACCAGAGGTGGCTGTCGGAGCGCGCGTCGATCAGCTGGGCAGTGACCCGGATGCGCTCACCGTCGCGCCGGACGCTGCCCTCGAGCACGTGCGCCACCGCGCGCGTCGTGGCCACTGAGCGCAAGTCGATCTGTTGTCCGCGGAACGCGAACGACGAGGTGCGCGACGGTACGCGCAGCCCCGGGATCTGGGCCAGTGCATTGAGGATTTCCTCGGCCAGCCCGTCGGAGAAGTACTCGGTGTCGGCCGCGTCGCTCATGTTGACGAACGGCAGCACCGCGATCGAGGCTTCGACGGTCTCGGCGGCGGCGACG
>DATIRA010000349.1:0-1930 GCA_035470225.1 Steroidobacteraceae bacterium
TGCGCCGGACGAGGGCCTGACCGACCAAGAGGAAATCCCGGTCAGCGGCGACCGCTTGATGGCCCTGTACACACCGGGGCACGCCTCCAATCACGTCTGCTTCGTGCTCGAGAGCTCACGGCTGTTGTTCACGGGCGATCACCTGATGAGCGGCTCGACCGTGGTGATCCTGCCGCCGGACGGCTCGATGCTGCAGTACCTCGCTTCGCTCGACCGCCTGCTGGGCCACGAGCTCGGTGCCATTGCCCCGGGGCATGGCTCGGTGATCCCGGACGCGCATGCCGATATCCGTCGTGTGATCGCGCATCGACTGAAGCGCGAGGGACGACTCATCGAAGTGCTGTCGCGCCGTGGCCGCGCGAGCCTCGACGAGCTGCTGCCGGAGGTTTACGAAGATGTTCCGAAATTCATGCACCCGGCGGCCCGCTACTCGCTGCTCGCCCATGCGCTAAAGCTCGCCGAGGAAGGCCGCGTCGTCGAGGAGGAGGGCGCGTACCGCTGGTTCGGCTGAGCGAGCTGCGACGCCGGAGCGGCGGTCAGTCCCGCTTGGAGGCTCGGCTGAGCGCGGAATCGAGACGCCCGAACGCGGCGGGAATCCCTGCATACGTGCCCGAGAGCGGCGTGATCGTTACGTAGCCGGCATCGAGCAGGCTGCGGTCCGATTCGGCGACTCCGTGCGGTTCGGGTTTGCGTGAAACCTGCGCAACGTAGTCGCCATCGTCCTCACGGCGGTAGTGAATCCCGATGTCCGCCGCGGTATCCGGCGCCGCGGCCTTGATCCCTGCGATGTCGGCAACCGCGAGCGCGGGATAGTTGACGTTAAGCACGATGCGGGCGTCGCCGGCCTGCGCAAGATCGCACAGCACGGTTCGCAGCACGGGCAGCAGGCGCGATGCGAAGTGATTCGCGACCTCGGCGAAGTGGCGCGCCTTGCGCTGCTCGTCTGCACCGGCGATTCGCTGGGCATTCAGCGCGATCGCCGGGATCGGGGGGTCGAGCAGCAGCGCGGCGGCCGCGGCCCCACCCACGGTCCCGGAAAGCGGCAGCAGCGCGCCGAGGTTGGCACCGTCGTTGATGCCGGAGACGACCAGCCCGGGCCTCGAATCGGGCGGGTGCAGCGCCGTGACGGCCAGCACGACGGCATTGGCCGGCGTGCCTCCGGTCACGGCCGCCACCAGTGGTTCCCGCGACTCGATGCTGACCGGCAGGCGCTGCCAGCTGAAGCTCAGGCTGCTGCCGCTAGCGTTCCCGGCGGGTGCCACCAGCGCGACCTGGTGTCCGCCTGCCCGCAATTCCGTAGCCGCGGCACGAATGCCGGGCGCCATATAGCCGTCGTCGCCGGTCACGAGTATCCGTACCGGGCCCGAGTGGCAGATGTCCGCATCGCTTGCAGCGATGGCCTGTGCGGCGAGCAGCGCGGCCAGCGCCACGCCGATCCGCAATGCCTGTCCAGGCGTCAACGTCTGTCCGGACTCAGAGTTTCAGCTCGGCCTGGAACACGATCACCGCCTCGCCGGAGATGCGCACGTTGCTCGCCCGCCGGCCGGAGGCTGCAACCTCGACTTCGACGTGGCCGGGTCGCCCGACGAAGCGCCCCTGGTGACCCGTGAAGCGGCCCTTGCCCTTCTCTACGGGCAGCAGGCCGTTGTTGAGCAGGTATACGCCCAGCATGCCGTGGGAATTGCCGCTGACGGCATCCTCGGGTGTCCCGATCGCGGGGCAGAACATCCTCGCCTCGGTCGTGAGCGGGGCGCCATCGGAAGAAAGCGCAAAGACGAAGAAACCGTCCGCGCCAACGTGCGTTGTGAGCTTCACGAGCTCGTCCATCTGCGGCTGCAGCGATTCGAGCATGGACGGGGAGCGCAGCCCGATCAGCAGCCTGGAACTCGCCTTGGTCATCACCTGCATCGGGCAGGCTGGGTGCAGGCTG
>DATIRA010000350.1:0-1687 GCA_035470225.1 Steroidobacteraceae bacterium
CATGCACGCTCTCGCTCGCTCCCCCGACGACGGGGCCATCGCCGGCTTCGGGCGACCTGGCGCCGGTGACATGAAACCAATCTGGATAGTCGACGACGATCGCTCGATCCGCTGGGTGCTGGAGAAGGCCCTCGCGCGGCAGAACATCCCATGCCGCGTCTTCGGCTCGGGCAGGGAAGTCCTGGCCGAGCTCGAGCGCGACCAACCGCAGGTCCTCGTCTCTGACGTGAGGATGGCCGGGCTCGACGGCATCGAGCTGCTGCGCACGGTCAAGCGCAAGCATCCGGCGCTGCCGGTAATCATCATGACCGCCTATGCGGACCTCGACAGCGCCGTGTCCGCTTTCCAGAGCGGAGCCTTCGAGTACTTGCCCAAGCCGTTCGACGTCGACCGCGCGATCGAGCTGATCCAGCGGGCGGTCGACGAGAGCATGCGCGAGTCGGGCGAGGAGGAGGCGGCGACGCTGACGCCGGAGATCCTCGGCCAGGCACCGGCGATGCAGGAAGTCTTCCGCGCCATCGGCCGGCTGTCGCAGTCCACCGTCACCGTGCTGATCACGGGCGAGTCGGGCAGCGGCAAGGAGGTGGTGGCGCGCGCGCTGCACAAGCACAGCGTTCGGGCCGGCAAGCCCTTCATTGCCCTGAACATGGCGGCGATCCCGCGCGACCTGCTCGAAAGCGAACTGTTCGGCCACGAGCGCGGCGCGTTCACCGGGGCCCAGGCGATGTGACGCGGGCGCTTCGAGCAGGCCGAGGGCGGCACGCTGTTCCTCGACGAGATCGGCGACATGCCGGCGGAGTTGCAGACGCGTCTGCTGCGCGTGCTGTCGGACGGCTTCTACTACCGCGTCGGCGGCCAGCAGCCGATCAAGGCGGACGCACGCGTGATCGCGGCGACGCACCAGACCCTTGAGGAGCGGGTTCGACAGGGGCTTTTTCGCGAGGACCTGTATCACCGCCTCAATGTGATCCGGCTGCGGCTGCCGCCGCTGCGCGAGCGGCGCGAGGACATTCCGCTGCTTGCGCGACACTTTCTGGCCAAGAGCGCGCGCGAACTGGGCGTCGAGCCCAAACGGCTTTCGCCCGAGGCGCTTCGTTACGTCGAACAGATGCCGCTGCCGGGCAACGTGCGCCAGCTCGAAAACCTTTGTCACTGGCTGACGGTGCTGGCCCCGGCGCAGGTGGTCAAGGTCGAGGACCTGCCCCTGGAACTGCGCGAGCCAACGGTTGCGCTGGCGCCCGTAGCCACCGAGGAACGTGTCGAGCCGGCGCGTTCGGCATCGCCCGAACCGATCGTCGCGGCGGTCGATGGCGACTGGGCCGGGCTGCTGCGCCAGGAGGTGGAACGTCGCCTGCGCAGTGGCGAGCATGACCTGATGGATGCGATCACCCGCCGTTTCGAGGCGACCGTCATCGGCACCGCGCTTCGGCTGACCCACGGTCGCCGCATCGAGGCCGCCACCAAGCTCGGGCTCGGGCGAAACACGATCACGCGCAAGATCCAGGAACTCCGGCTCGAAGAAGACTGAGGCGATCGCGCCTCTGCCCCGCACCGTTGCCGGCAGCGACCGCCCTCGTGTCGAGCTGGCTACGGTCTTCGATCCGCGGTTTTGCGCACGACCGGCTTTCTGTAAGCTCGCCGCGCGGCGGTCGACCGGTGCCTCCTCCTCCGGCGCCGCAGGTCGCGC
>DATIRA010000351.1:0-2794 GCA_035470225.1 Steroidobacteraceae bacterium
GATTTCTGGCGCTATTACCGCGACGATTCGATCCACTCTTTTTTCGAGCCCGGCAGCGAGGAGGAGGCGCAGGTCTTCGCGGCTCCACCATGGCTGTCGGACTGACGGGCCGGCCCAACCGTTACCGCCTCATCTGCTGCAACTCGACGCGGGCCATGTCCTTGTTCGAGTATTAGAAGTAGGTCTTGTCATCGAAGACGAAGTTGGTCTCGCCCTCGTAGGTCGAGTAGCGAGCCTCCTTCGGCACCATGCCTTCGAACTGCAGCCCGACCCGGTCGCCGGACTTCCAGGTCAATTGCAGCGTCTGGTCGGGGAAGTACAGCGTGGTCCGGGACTTGCGGCTGCTCTCGTAGTAGTCCGTGACCCTGCAGCAGTAGCGGTAGGGCTTGCCTTCGACGAAGACCCCGCAGACGGTCTCGAAACTGTCCTCGCGCGAGGGGCCGCCCGCGGCTGCAGTCTGGCCACCGGAGCCGAAAGTGACAGTGATCTTCTTGCCGCCTTCCCACTTGTCGCCGTCCTTGCGCACGTCGCAGCTGGCGCTGGCCGTGTCGGCCCGGGCGGTCTCGCTGCGGGCAGCCCGGGCTCGTCAGCGGCCCAGCGTGTCGGAGGGTGACTCGCCGAAGGTCCGCCGGTACAGCCCAGCGAACCGACCGAGGTGCGTGAAGCCGCAGCTGATCGCGACCTCGGTGACAGACGCCGCGGCCGGCCTCGCGAGCAGTTCATCCCGGGCGCGATGCAGTCGCCGGGTTGTCACCAGCTCGATCGGCGTCTGCCCCCAGCGTGCGAGGCAGGCTTTTTGCAGGCAACGGCTGCTGACGCCTGCGAACGAGCGCAGGCGCTCGAAGGTGATGGGCTCGGCCAGGTGCCCTCGGATCCATGCGTCGAGGTCGTCGGCGAGCTGCCGGCTGGCCGGGGACAGGGCTCTCAGTCCAGAGTGCTCGAGCAGCCGGTTCGCCACCCAGGCAGCCAGTCTGCGCTCCGAGCTGCGCAGACCGGGGTGCCGGAGGTCGCCGTTGGCGGCCGGCACGGCCGCGAGTTGCGCCGCGGCGAGGTTCTCTGCCTGCCGGGCCAATTCCGGCGTCAGTTCGACTTCGATGGACTTCGGCACCAGCGACCGGGTACGGCCGGCCTGGCGCGCCTGCAGTTCTTCGTCGAGCAGCGATGGTGCCACGATCATCGCGACGACCTTCCCCGGCGGAATCCGCGCCGAGTAATCATGTCCCGGCGCCAGCAGCACGGCCCGGCCTGGAGCGGACCTGAGCACGCGCCTGCCGACGCGGTATTCGATCTCCTGCCGCAAGGCGATGTGAACCGTGGGGGACGGGACGGTCGCACGGATGACGTTGGCCGTGCCGACCGAGGTCCAGCCCGCGACCGCGCGGCTCGAGGTAGCCGCCAGCAGCTGGTATCCGAGCGGACCGCGCTGCAACGGCACCCGGTAGTGTCTGCCGAAGCCCTCGCTCAGGAACGCGACCGTCTCGTCGAGGTCGTCGCTGCTGAAACGCAGCACCTCTGGAGACGTTGGCGACACTGCGGTGAGTGATCCCAATGCGGTCAGACTCCCGGCGCGATCCGGCAGATGCCTGAGGAAATTTATAGCACGGGTGGCGCCCGGCGGGTGATCAACCGGTGCGCCGGTCCTGCCGCGAGTGCGGTCGCGCTTCAGAGCAGATCGGCGAGCATTGCGAGATGGTGCCGATGCCAGTCGCTGGAGAGTCGCAAGCAGGGGTCCAGCGCCTGCTTCCGTCGCAGGAACTCCGGCATCTGTGGAAAGCATCGCAGCAGCTGGTCCCGGCGCGTGAACCGGTGATAGGTCAGGAAGTAGCTGCCGCCGAACTCGATCGCCCGGTCGATGAGCCGCTGGAAGTCCCGCCTGGCACGGGCCAGGCCGCGCTCGTGATGGTCGACGTGCAGGTTGAAGATGACGCAGGCGAAGTCCTCGCTTGCCCAGGCGAGGAACGCATCCGGGTCCTTGCGGATCAGCCGCACAGTCCCGTAGATGAAGTCGACCCGGTGCCGCAGGAAGTCCTCGCGTACGGCCGTCATGAAGGCGGTGAGGCGATCGCGTGGCACGTAGAGTTCCGTGATCATCTCGGTCCCGGGCACGCTGGCGCACAGATGGGCGTCGAGCAGCCGGTGATAGTCGTCCAGATAAATGTTGAGCTGGTGCGTGTCGTTCCAGTACAGCTGGCCGCTAGAGCGCAGGTAGAAATCCGTGAACTCGATGAAGGCCCGGCGCTTGTTGACATGGGCCAGGTACAGCAGGCGCCGCCAGTCGGCCTGGCTGAGCCGGAGTTGGTTCGCCGGGATCGGGCGCGAGGGGTCCACAGCGCGATAACAGGAGAAGACCCCGTCTTGAAGGAACCCGGGTGAGGCAGGGTCTGTCGCAAACTGGAAGTCGCCGTAGGTATAGCCGTCGCGAATTCGCGCTTCGAAGGACTGCATCAGCGACGGAAGCCCGATCAGCTCGACGACCCGTTCGACTTTCTGCCGGCGCACCAGGCGCAGCCGCGCCGAGACGACTACGCCGAACAGGCCGTAACCGCCCACGACCAGCCGAAACAACTCGGCGTTCTTCTCCCTCGAGCAGTCGACCAGCTCGCCGTCCGCGCGCAGCAGCCGGAACGACTCGAGGTCCGCCGAGAACGGCGGAAAGTCGAGCCCACGGCCGTGAATGTTCGCGGCGATGGCTCCGCCGACCGTGAGTGCGTCGGCACCGGTCTGCTTCTGCCGGATGCCCCACTGCTGCGGATTTCCCGCCTGCAGCGCCAGGTAGCCTCGCATCAGTTCCGGC
>DATIRA010000352.1:0-1703 GCA_035470225.1 Steroidobacteraceae bacterium
CTCGATCCGGGCATCGAGCGCAGGGTCCGGGCGGCGCTCGAGACGCTCGAGGTGGCCGGAGCGCGGCTCGTCGACGTGAGTCTGCCGAATCTTCCGCTCTCCGTGCCGACCTACTACGTGGTCGCGCCGGCGGAGTGCTCCTCGAACCTGTCCCGGTTCGACGGCGTCAGATTCGGTCATCGCTGCGACGATCCCCGCGACCTTGCGGATCTCTACAAGCGCTCGCGCGGCGAGGGGTTCGGCGCGGAGGTCAAGCGGCGCATCATGACCGGCACGTACGTGCTGTCGGCCGGCTATTACGACGCCTACTACCTGAAGGCTCAGAAGGTCAGGCAGCTGATCGCCGCGGATTTCGCGCACGCGTTCACCGAGGTGGACGTGATCGTCGGGCCTACCTCTCCGACCGCCGCGTTCGAGCTGGGCGCGAAGACCAGCGACCCGATCACGATGTACCTGAACGACATCTATACGATCGGGGCCAACCTGGCCGGCCTCCCGGCCATGTCGCTGCCCTGCGGGTTCGTCGAGGAGGGCGGCCGGGACCTGCCAGTGGGTCTGCAGCTGATCGGTCCGCACTTCGGGGAGCAGCGCCTGCTGTCGCTCGCCCACCAGTACCAGCAGCAGACGGACTGGCACCGCACGCTGCCGCCGGGCTACGAATGATGGACTGGGAAACTGTCATCGGCCTCGAGATTCATGCGCAGCTGGCCACGCGCAGCAAGATCTTTTCAGGGTCGTCCACGGCCTATGGCGCCTCGCCAAACGCGCAGGCGAACCTGGTGGACCTCGGCTACCCGGGTGTTCTGCCGGTGCTCAATGCCGAGGCGCTCAGGATGGCCGTCCGGTTCGGGCTCGCGATCGGCGCGCGGATCGCCCGGCGCTCGGTGTTCGCCCGCAAGAACTACTTCTACCCGGACCTGCCCAAGGGCTACCAGATCAGCCAGTACGAGCGGCCCGTGATCGAGCAGGGCTCGCTCGACATCGTGCTCGAGGACGGCGAGCGCAAGAGGATCGGCATCACGCGCGCTCACCTGGAGGAGGATGCCGGCAAATCGCTGCACGAGGATTTCCACGGCCTGTCCGGAATCGACCTGAACCGTGCCGGTACGCCGCTGCTGGAGATCGTGTCCGAGCCGGACATGCGATCGGCCCGCGAGGCCGTGGCGTACATGAAGAAGGTCCACACGCTGGTCCGTTACCTAGGCATCTGCGACGGGAACATGCAGGAGGGCTCGTTCCGTTGCGACGCGAACGTTTCGGTGCGGCCGCGCGGTCAGCAGAAGTTCGGCACCCGCGCCGAGATCAAGAACCTCAACTCGTTCCGCTTCGTCGAGCGCGCGATCAACTTCGAGGTCGAGCGGCAGATCGAGTTGCTCGAGAGCGGCGGAGCGGTGGTGCAGGAGACGCGGCTGTACGATCCCGATCGCGGCGAGACCCGCTCGATGCGCTCCAAGGAAGAGGCGAACGACTACCGCTACTTCCCGGACCCGGATCTGCTGCCTGTCGAAATCGACGCTTCTTATATAGAGTCAGTGCGCGATTCTCTGCCCGAGCTGCCGGACGCGAAGAAGCAGCGCTTCGTCGATGACTACGGCATCCGCGACGACGATGCGGTCATCCTGACCGTGTCGCGCGCGCTGGCCGATTACTTCGAAGCCGTCGTCGCGGCATCTGCGGGCAAGCCGCAGGCCGTGGCGAACTTC
>DATIRA010000353.1:0-1999 GCA_035470225.1 Steroidobacteraceae bacterium
CTGCAGCGCATGCCGGCGACGACGCTGGTGCAGGCGCAGGATCCGTGGTGAGCGATGCGGGTGGACCAGGCATGAACGCGGTGCTGGAGGACGGCCCGGAGCCCGTTTACCGCAGCTCGCTGGCAACGCTGCTGGCGGGCCATGCGGCGCCCGGGCGGGACGTGGAGATCCTGGACCTGACCCAGGACAGCCGCGAGGCCACGCCCGGCTGCGCGTTCATCGCCTGCCGGGGCCGCAGCACGCACGGGCTGGCCCATGCGGCCGCCGCGGTCGAGAAGGGCGCCGTCGCGGTGCTCTGGGATCCGTCCGAGGGCGTCGAGGCACCGTCGCTGCCGCCGCATGTCGTCTGCGTCGAGGTTCCGGGACTCGCTGCCGCGGCCGGTGCCATCGCCGCGCGCTTCTTCGGCGAGCCGTCGCAGGAGATCGAGGTCGCCGGGATCACCGGCACCAACGGCAAGACGACGACCGCGTACCTGCTCGCGCAGGCCGCCGATGCGGTCGGGCGTCGTGGCGCGTACCTCGGGACGCTCGGGTTCGGGCGCGTCGGCGATCTGGGGCAGGCCGGGCTCACGACGCCGGACGTCGTGAACGTGCATCGCCGGATCGCCGAGGCTCGTGACCGCGGCGCGAAGACGCTGGCCATGGAAGTCTCATCCCACGCGCTCGACCAGCAGCGCGTGGCGGCCGTGCGCTTCGGGACGGCGGTCTTCACGAACCTGAGCCGCGACCACCTCGACTACCACGGCACGCTCGAGTCCTACCAGCAGGCCAAGGCCCGCCTGTTCGCGAGCACGGGCCTGCGGCGGGCCGTGATCAACGTGCGCGACCCGTTCGGCCGCGCGCTGGTCGAGCAACTCGACGACTCCGTCGAGACCGTCCTGTACTCGAGCTCGAACGAGCTCTGGCTGCCGCGGAGTGCGGGCTGGATCCGCCTGCCGGAGCTGCGGGCCACCAGCGTCGGGCTCTCGCTGCACATCGAGAGCAGCTGGGGAGCCGGGACGCTGCGCTCGCCGCTGATCGGTGAATTCAACGCCGAGAACCTGCTCGCGGTGCTCGGCGTGCTGCTCGGCTGGGGCGTGCCGATGCAGAAGGCGCTGGTCGCGCTCGCGAGCTGCGTCGCGCCACCGGGGCGGATGGAGGCATTCGGTGGCGGTGCGCAGCCGCTGGTGCTGGTCGATTACGCCCATACCCCGGACGCGCTCGCGAAGGCGCTCGATGCGGCGCGCTCCCATACGCGAGGCCGCCTGCACTGCGTGTTCGGCTGCGGCGGCGAGCGCGACCCCGGCAAGCGGCCGCAGATGGGCGCGATCGCGGAGAGCCTGGCGGATACCGTCGTCGTCACCGACGACAACCCGCGCGGCGAGAACTCGCTCGCGATCATCGAGCAGGTGCTGGCCGGCATGCGCGACGCATCGGCGGCGCGAGTGCTGCCGGACCGCGCGACCGCGATACACCAGGCCGTGATCGAAGCCGAGGCCGGGGACGTCGTGCTGGTCGCTGGCAAGGGACACGAGCAGTACCAGCTGGTCGGTCGCGAGGCGCGGCCCTTCAGCGATCGCAAGGTCGTGCTCGACGCGCTCGGAGTCGAGGGATGATCCGCGACCTGGCAGGATTCGCGCGCAGCTCGGGTGGGGTGCTACGCGGCGAGAATACGCCCTTCGGCGCGGTGACCACCGACAGCCGCAGCCTCGAGCCGGGCTCGCTTTTCGTCGCGCTCTCGGGAGAGCGCTTCGACGGCCACGATTTCGTCGCCGACGCCCGCGCGCGCGGCGCGGTCGGCGCGGTCGTCAGCCGTACCGTCGACTCGCAGCTCGCGCAGGTGATCGTCTCCGACACGCTCGAGGCGCTGACGCGATTCGCGGCCGGCTGGCGGCGGGCCGAGCAGGCGACGGTCGTCGGCATCACCGGCAGCAACGGCAAGACCACGGTCAAGGAGATGACCGGCCAGATACTCTCGCGCCTCGGAGCCTGCCTCGTCACGCAGGGCAACCTGAACAAC
>DATIRA010000354.1:0-7420 GCA_035470225.1 Steroidobacteraceae bacterium
CGGTGGCCGTCCCGGGCGAACGGAACCCGAACGGTGTCGCGGGTGGTGCCCGGCTCATCGAACGCGACGAGACGCTCCTCGCCGGTGAGCCGGTTGATCAGCGTGGACTTGCCGACGTTCGGACGACCGACGACGGCGACCCGGATGCCCTCCTGCTCGTCGGCTTCGCTCTCGTCCTCGCCGCCCTGCAGCCCCTCCAGCGCAAGCCCGAGCAGCCGCTCCATGCCGCGACCGTGCGCGGCCGAAACGGCCAGCGGCGGTCCGAATCCGAGCGCATGGAAATCCGACACGGCGATGTCGGCATCCATGTCCTCCGCCTTGTTCACGACCGGGATCACACGCTTGCCGCCCCGACGCAGGATGCCTGCGACGTGCAGATCCGTCGCAGTACAGCCCTCGCGCGCATCGACGACGAACAGCACGCAGTCGGCTTCCTCGACGGCCTTCAGCGTCTGCTCTGCCATCAGCCGTTCGATGCCTTGCGCGCTCTCGACGAGCCCCCCGGTGTCGACCACGACGCAGGCGCGGCTCCCGCGCCTCGCGTAGCCGTACTTGCGGTCCCGCGTGAGCCCGGGCTCGTCCGCGACCAGCGCGTCACGGGTCCGTGTCAATGCATTGAAGATCGTCGACTTGCCGACGTTGGGACGCCCGACCAGCGCGAGGACGGGCAGCACGATCAGCGCTCCAGCTGAGCCCCGCTGCGGTAGGCCGCAACGCCGCCGTCCTCGTCGATGACGTACAGCATGCCGTCGCCCACCAGGGGCGCCGCCGAGATCCGTGCGCCGCCCAGGCGCTTGCGCGCGATGAACGTGCCCGTGTCACGGTCCATCCAATGCAGGTAGCCGTCGAAGTCCCCGACCACGACCGCCGCGCCGTCCACGGCCGGCGCGCTGAGGCTGCGGCGCTTGAGGCCCTCCTGCTGCCAGACGATGCTGCCGTCCCGCCGCCGGATCGCCACGACGTCTCCGTCGGAACTCGCCACGTAGAGCTGGTCGTCGTCGAGCGCGAGGCCGCGGTAGCTCGAAACGTCGCGGCTCCACCAGATCTGCCCGGAATCCAGCGCCATCATTGCAACCCGACCCTGGTAACCGACGGCGTAGACGTCCTGCCCGGAGACATGCACCGCGGCATCCACGTCGGCCAGCCGCTCGAGCTCGGTGCGACCGGCCGGCCGTCCGAGCTGGCTCTGCCAGACCAGTTCGCCGCTGTCGATCGCGACTGCGAGCACCTTGCCGTTGTCGAATCCGCAGAGCACTGTATCGCCGACCCGGACCGGCGCTGCGGTTCCCCGCAGCGAAAGGCGCGGCACCAGTTCCTCGACGGTCCAGCGAGATCGCCCGTCCGCGGCCTCGAGCGCCTGCAGCCGGCCGTCCACGGTGCGCACGATCACGCTGCCATCGGTGACGAGCGGACGCGCGAGCACCTCGCTGCTGAGCGACACGCGCCACCGCAGATCGCCGCTGGAGGCTTCCAGTGCCAGCAGGTCGCCGTCGTTGGTGCCGACCACTACGAGCCCATCGCCCACGGCGGGACCTGCCGACAGCGCGAGTTTCGTGTCGCTCTGCCAGACGGTGCGCCCGCTGGCCGCCTGCATCGCGCGGACATCCCCGTCCCGCGAGGCTGCGAACAGAATGCCGTCCTGCAGCGCGAGACCCAGTGCCAGGCGCAGCTTCTCGCCCCCGCCGCCTACCCTCTGCGACCACACCTCGTCCACGGCCAGCACGGGTCTCAGATCCACGAGCTCGGCTGGCGGCTCGACGTTCTTGTCGTTGCTGCACGCGGGCAGGAGCACGATCCCTGCCAGCACAGCGAGCAACGGCCGCGGATTCATTGCCCGGCCGCCTCGCCCGGCTGCGGCGTCGACACGGAGTCGCGCTTCAGCGCGACGAAGTCCCGGTCGATGCGCGACTCAGTGTCGTCGGCAGCCAGCGCCGCCTCGTATTCGGCCAGCGCCCCGGCCTGGTCTCCCTTGCCGAGCAGCGCGTCCCCGCGTATCTCGCGGTACAGCGCCGCAAAGGAGCCCGCGGCACCGGGATCGAGCAGGCCGAGCGCCTCGTCGTACTTGCCCTGCTCGATCATGACCCGCGCGACACGGGTCCGCGCCACCTGTCGCAACTCCGCGTCGGGCGAATTATCCGCCACGCCCTCCAGCAGGCGGATCGCCTCGTCGAACTCCTTGCGATCGACCGCCGAACGCGCAAGCGCAAGGTCGGCCTGATCCGCGTAGGGTGAGTCGGGATGGCCACCCCGCAATGCCTTCGCCTGCTCCGCAGCAGCGGCACGATCATCGCGTCCGAGCGATTCGATGACGGTCGAGTAGCCCGCTGCAGCCGCCTCGGCGGCCGCGTAACGCTGTTTCTGCCAGTACTGCCAGCCAGCCAGCACCGCGAGCCCGAGCGCGATTCCGCCCAGGATCCACAGCCAGTTCTCGCTCCACCACTTGCGCAGTTGTTCTTCGCGTTCGTTGTCGGTCAGGTCTTCCACTGCATTGACTCCATGGGCCGGCGCGCTCCGCGTCCCGGCCGTGTTTCATTCAATCCGCTGTCAGGCCCGGCCGCAGCCGACGTCGCAGCTCCGGCAACAGCCCTTCGAAACTCAGCTCTGCCTGGGCTGCATCCTCGCGTAGCGGCTTCAGCGCAACGCTCCCGCTCGCCAGCTCGTCCTGCCCGAGGATCAGCGCCAGCCGTGCCCCGCTACGATCGGCGCGCTTCATCTGGGACTTGAGGCTGCCACCACCGCAATTCGTCTCCACCCGCAAGCCCGGCACCGCGTCGCGCAGCTGCTCGGCGAGCAACAGGCCGCGGCGTTCCGCCGCTTCGCCGCCGAGCACCAGATAAACCTCGGGCGCCGTCGACGGGCAAGGCAATTCCTGCAGCCGCATCAGTTCCGTTATCCGCTCTACGCCGAGCGCCCAGCCTATCGCAGGCGCAGGCTGGCCGCCGAGCTGCGCCACGAGGCCGTCGTAGCGCCCGCCCGAGCAGACCGCGTCCTGCGCACCGAGGTCCGTCGTTACCCATTCGAAAACGGTCCTGGAATAGTAATCCAGGCCGCGCACGAGCCGCGGTTCCACGCGATACTCGAGGCCCGCACCCTCGAGCATCTCACGCAGCCGGTCGAAGTGGGCCGCCGACTCGGCGTCGAGATGGTCGGTGATCAGCGGCGCCGCACTGATGACGTCCTGCATCGCAGGGCTCTTGCTGTCCAGGATGCGCATCGGGTTACCGTCCAGCCTGCGCAAGCTGTCCGCATCGAGCTCCGGCCGCCGCTTCAGCAGGTACTCGACCAGGCGCTCGCGGTAGCGGGCCCGGGACTGTGCAGTTCCCAGCGAATTCAGCTTGAGCTCGAGGCCGCGCAATCCCAGCCTGCTCCAGATCCGAGCGGACATCAGTATCAGCTCGGCGTCCACGTCGGGGCCCGGGTAACCGAGCGCCTCCACGTCGATCTGGTGGAACTGTCGATAGCGTCCCTTCTGCGGACGCTCGTAACGGAACATCGGCCCCAGGCACCAGAGCTTCTGGCGCTGGTTGTGCAGCAGACCGTTCGTGATGCACGCCCGCACGATCCCGGCCGTCGCCTCGGGCCGCAGGGTCAGCGAGTCGCCGCCCCGGTCCTCGAAGGTATACATCTCCTTTTCGACGATGTCGGTGAACTCTCCGATCGAGCGCTTGAAGAGCTCCGTGCGCTCCAGCAGCGGCAGACGGATCTCGCCGTAGCCGTACTCGGCGCAGACCTCGCGTGCCACGCCCTCCAGCCGCTGCCAGGCGACAGCGTCACCGGGCAGCACGTCGTTCATGCCGCGCACCGGCTGTACGACCGCGCTCATGCGCGCACGCTCCTCATCACTGCAGCTCGCCGTCCTGGGTGACGCGGAACCGGGCCACAGTCTCGCCGGGCGAGACCGCAGGCAGGTCCAGGGACCGGCCGTTCACCCGCAACCCGACGCCCGCAGCGTTGCCGACCGTGACGCTCAGTGGTGCGGCAGCGACGAACGAGCGCTCCGTGCCGGCGCGACCGAGATCGTAGAACACGGCCTGGCCCGAGTCGTCGTATACCTCGACCCAGGAGTCGGTCGCAAAGCTCAGGCTGACCGAAAGCTGCCCGGGGCCGGCGACAGGCTCGGCTGAAGCCAGCGCCTCGGCTTGCGACCCGCTTCCAGACGCGGGCGACGCTGCAGAACCTTCAGCCGCCGTGGTCTGCGAACCAGGCCGGCGCACGGTATTAACCGTAACGACAGAGTCGCCTCCCGCCACCGCGACACGCGCCTCCGCCGATTCGACGGATCCGCTGTTGCTCGCGGCCGAGCCGCGTGGACCGAACTTCGGAAGCTCGAGTCCGTACTCTCCGAGATAGGCCACCAGCCCGGCCGCCAGCAGGAACAGCAGCAGGCCTCCGACGACCCACGGCCACTTCTGTCGCTGGCGCTCGGTGGAGAATTCGCCGTGCGACTTCGGCACCAGCGTGGGCTGTCCGTGCGGGGCCGGCGAACGCTCGTAGGATGTCAGAACCTCTTCGGACTTAAGCCCGAGGAGCCCCGCGTAGCGACGCAGGTGACCCTTGGCGAACACCGGAGCACCCAGCACTTCAAAGCGATCCGACTCCAGCGCCTCGACCGCGACCACGTCGAGATTCAGCCGCTCGGCTGCCTGCTGCACACTGAGTCCCTGCAGCTCGCGGGCCCTGCGCAACGCCTCTCCGGGGCCGGCAGATTCCGCCCCGGTGGCCTCGTTGCTCGGGCTCATGATCCGCCCCGCTCGGATTCGATCAGCTGCCGCGTTTCCTCCGAGGTCGTAAACTCCGCCTTCAACCTGCGCGCATATGCCTCGGCCTGCTGTGGATTGCCGGCCGCCGCCTCGATCCGGTAAGCGAGCCACAGGCTGGCCGCGTTCGGCGGCGTCACCGCCATGTAGCGCTGGACGAAGGCCCTGGCCTGCAGGTAGTTCCCGTCGTCCAGATAGATCTCGGCCAGAGGCAGCAGTGGGTCCGGAAGGTCGCGCCGATACGCGAGAGCCTTGCGGAAATAACCCTCGGCATCCTTCGGGCGCCCGTCCGCGAGCGCGCAGCGGCCCGCGTTCGTGTACGCAGCCTCCGGGGTCCGGTACAGCGGACTGGCGGCGGCTGCGATGAAGTACTGCTCGCCCTTCTTGCGGTCGCCCTTGCGACAGAGGAAGACCGCGTAGTTGTTCAGCACGTCCGGATTCTTCGGCTCGTAGCGCAGCGCCTCGGAGAAATGCGACTCGGCCTTCTCGTCCTCGCCGAGCCGATCGTAGACAAAGCCAGCGGCCATCTGCGTGCGCGCGGTCTTCGGATCCTGCTTCAGTGCCTTCTCGATCTTCTCCTGGGCGGCCTGGAGGTTGTTCTGCTGCAGGTAGGTGAGCGCGAGCTGCGCGTTGACCACGGCCGCCTCCTGCTCCGACTCGCGCGTGGGCTTCGGCTCGGTCGAGACACAGCCCGTGATGGTCGCCAGGACCAGCAACGTCGCGCAGGACCAGGGCAGGATCCGGGACAATCTCATGGCTGCACCGTGACGGAGGATAATTTCAGGCCCAGGCGCGCTGAACGCAGGTCGCGCACGCGTCCCACCAGCTGCCCGCAGGCTGCGTCGATGTCGTCGCCGCGGGTTCGCCTGATCGTAGCAATGACGCCGCCCTTGATCAGCCGGTCGCGGAAGCGCTCGATCGCCTCATTGGACGATCGCCGATATGCCGTGCCCGGGAACGTATTGAAGGGTATCAGATTAACCTTAGCCGGCCGGCCGCGCAGCAGCCCGGCGAGCTGGAGGGCATGCTCAGGCCTATCGTTGACGCCGTCCAGCATCACGTATTCGAACGTGACCCCGCGGGCGTTCTGCCGCTCGACATAGTGCCAGCAGGCGTCCAGCAGCTCGGCGATGCGGTGCTTGCGGTTGATCGGAACCAGCTGGTCGCGCAACGCGTCGTTAGGTGCGTGCAGCGAGACTGCCAGAGCGACGTTGGTCTCCTCGGCGATGCGCCTCATCTGCGGAACCAGGCCCGAGGTGCTGACGGTGACGCGGCGGCGCGAGAGGTCGAGACCGAGGTCGTCCATCATGACTTCGGCTGCCGGCACGACGTTGCGGTAGTTCGCGAGCGGCTCGCCCATGCCCATGAAGACGACGTTGGTGATCACCCGATCGCCGTCGGGCGAGTAACCGAGCTCACGATTGGCGAGCCAGACCTGGCCGAGAATCTCCGCCACGTCGAGATTGCGGTTGAAGCCCTGCTGTGCGGTGGAGCAGAAGCTGCAGTCCATCGCGCAACCGACCTGGCTGGAAATACAGAGCGTGCCGCGCCCGGGCTCGGGGATGAACACCATCTCGATGCCCTGGCCGCTGTCGAGGCGCAGCAGCCATTTCCGGGTACCGTCCGCGGAGACCTGGGTTGCGATCACGTCCGGCACGCGGACTTCGGCGATCGCGGCGAGGCGCTGCCGGAAACCGAGCCCGAGGTCGGTCATCGCCTGAATGTCGTCGCTGGCCCGCCGGTAGATCCACTTCATCAGCTGCCGAGCACGGAACGGCTTCTCACCCATTCCTGAGACGAACGCCTCCATCCCGGCGCGCGTGAGGCCGAGCAGATTGGTCTTGACGGGGGCCGTATCGGTCATCACGACGTGCCGGGAGAAACCGCCGCGGAAGCGGACGTCAGCGCGGACAGAGGTCCGTTTCCGCGAAGAAGAACGCGACCTCGCGGCTGGCGTTCTCCAGGCTGTCGGAGCCGTGGACGACGTTCTGCTCGATGCTATCGGCGAGATCGGCGCGGATCGTGCCCGGATCGGCCTTCTTCGGGTCGGTCGCACCCATGATCTCGCGGTTCCTCGCCACGGCCGACTCGCCCTCGAGGACCTGGACCACGACCGGGCCCGAGATCATGTAGTCGACGAGATCGCGATAGAAGGGTCGCTCGCGGTGCACCGCGTAGAACGCCTCGGCCTGCGCCCGGGTCAGCTGCATCATGCGCGCTGCGACGATTCGCAGGCCCGCCTGCTCGAAGCGGCGATACACTTCCCCGATCACGTTCTTCGCAACGCCATCGGGCTTGACGATGGACAGCGTACGTTCGACAGCCATTTGAATCCTCTCGACCGCGGGCGGAAAGCCCGGGCCTTCAGGTGGAACCAAGCCCAGACGAGTGGAACCCGCGCAAGCGCGGGTCCAGTCGGGGCAACCTCGAATTAGAACTGCGCAGTATAGCGTTGCGCTGGCCGGCAGCCAAGAAATGCCAGCGGCCTTCGGCAGTTACACGTTGAAGCTCTCGCCGCAGCCGCACTCGCCCTTGACGTTCGGATTGTGGAACTTGAACGCCTCGTTCAGGCCCTGGCGCACGAAGTCGATCTCGGTCCCGTCCACGAAGCCGAGGCTGTCCGTGTCGACGATGACCTTCAGGCCGTCCTGCTCGAAGACCAC
>DATIRA010000355.1:0-7504 GCA_035470225.1 Steroidobacteraceae bacterium
CCACCGCTACGATTTTTCCCAGCCTCACCGAGTCGGGCCGCATCCGCTCGGAAGGAAAGCTCAGTTCACGCTGGGAGATCATCAGTGATCTCTACTTCGAGATCAGCATGTACGGCAGCTACGACAACCAGCCCGGCGAGACCGCGGCCTCGGACTACGACTACGGCACGACGACGTCGCTGGGTTATTCGTTCTGAGCAACCGGGACCGGTGGTGGCGGCTGACGCATGATGCAGCAGACGATCAACGCGGAGTTCATGCGGCGCGTCGTGATCGACGCGGCGAATGCCGAGTGGCAGCCCTCGCCGGCGCCGGGCGTTGATCGCAAGCCGCTGGACCGCGTCGGCAGTGAAGTCGCGCGGGCCACCAGCATCGTGCGCTATGCACCGGGCAGCCGTTTCACCGCGCACGTGCACGAGCTGGGCGAGGAGTTCCTCGTGCTCGAGGGCGTCTTTGCGGACGAGCACGGTGAATACGCAGCAGGCACCTATGTCCGCAACCCACCGGGATCCTCGCATGCGCCGCATTCCGAATCCGGGTGCCAGATCTTCGTCAAGCTGCGCCAGTTCGACCCCGAGGACCGGCGCCGCGTCGTGATCGACACGCGCAGCGCGTCGTGGCTGCCGGGCCTTGTGCCCGGGCTTCAGGTCCTGCCGCTGCACGAGTTCGCTGCGGAACACGTCGCGCTGGTGCGCTGGGCACCCGGCACGCGTTTCCACGAGCACCGGCACTGGGGCGGCGAGGAGATACTGGTGCTCGAGGGAACGTTCTCCGACGAGTCCGGTGACTATCCGGCTGGCACCTGGCTCAGGAATCCCCACCTCAGCCAGCATGCGCCCTGGAGCCGCGAGGGTTGCCTGATCTACGTGAAGACCGGGCACCTCGCGCCGGCCTGAGAGGCGGCGTGCCGTCCCCTCAGCCGCTGGGTTCCTCGCTCACGGCCTCGGCGGGTGCCGCCTCCCGGGGCTCAGCGACATCCGCGGTCCCGGGCTGCCCGGATTCAGTCGGACGCCTGTGGGCGATCGCCGTGGCGGTGGCCGTTGCCAGCACGACCAGCATGACCGTGCCGAACGGGAACGTACCGAGCTCCCCGGTTTCCATCGCGGTCAGGAAGAGAAGCACGGTGATCAGGCCCCGGGGAGCGAGCCAGGTCAGCGCCCGCCAGTTGGGCTGGCGCAGCAGCGTCAGGATCAAGGCCCGACTCAGGTAGATCGTCACGATCATCGCCAGGGCCAGGGCCCAGGCGCGCCAGTCGGCCATGTAACTGAGATCCGTCCAGTAGCCGAGCATCAGGAAGAAGAAGCTCTTGGTCGCGAAGGTGAGCTCGATGACGATGCTCTTGAACTCCTTCAGCGTCGCGTCATAGCCCTTGCCGTGCATCTTCCTGAGCCGCTCGTTCCACTCCAGCAGGTGCGGGTTGTTGAGCAGCAGGCCGCAGACCAGCACCATGATCAGCGGCGAGAGGTGCGAGGCCTTGCCGATCGCGTAGAGCAATATCAGCCCTGCGAGCAGCGGCAGGAACCGGACGTGCCCTTCGATCCGGTTGATCAGGTAGAACAGCCCCAGCGCCGCGACCACGGCGGCCAGCAGTGACAGGAAGCCGCCACCGAACAGGTCCGTGGCGAACTCCCGCATCGAGCCGTCGGCGGCCAGCCAGGAGTAGAAAACCAGCACGCCGATGATGTCCGACAGCGAGCTCTCGTAAGTGACGAATTCGCGTGCATCCTTCGGTAGTCCGTGCGAGCTCGGGATGGCCACTGCGCTCGAGATCACGGCGAACGGCATCGCGGCCAGTGCGGCATATGGCCACGAAAGCCCGAGGAACGTATGTATGCCCCAGCAGAACGCGGCCAGCGTGACGCCGAAGCCGAGAAGGGCGGCTGCCGACGAGCGGGCAATGAGCCCGGCCCGTTCACGGCGGACCTCGAGATCTACCGCCCCCTCCAGAACGATCAGGATCAGGCCGATAGTGCCGAACAGCGGCACCAGCCGCTCGACGAAGCGCAGTTGTATGCCCAGCGCGTCGAGAACCAGCCGCCCGATCATACCGGTCGCTATCAGCAGCACGACCGAGGGCAGCTTCGTACGCCGGCCGAAGATATCGAGCAGGTAGGCGAATACCAGCAGCGCGGAGACTACGAGGATCGCGGTGTTGGTCATTGGCTCGGGCCCTCAGCCGCCGAGCAGTTGTCGCCGCGAAACCGTCGGAGCAGGCGCAGGCTGTTCCGCTTCGAACAGCGCCTCCGCGACCGTCGAGGCCGCCAGCCGGGCGGCCTCGTGGTCTGTGAACTCACTCGTCGTCGAGAACAACGGGCAGCTTCCGACCAGGCCGACCTCATGCAGGTCGCTGACCATGAAGTCGTACGCGCCTGACGGGAAGGCGAGGCGCACCGTGCCGCCGGCCACCCAGACATCCAGGTCCTCTGGCGAGGGCAGCACTACCAGGTTCATGAACCACGGCGTCACCATGACTCCGACGTGACGGCCCTCGTGCTGGCGAAAGCCGACTGCCTCGACGGCGAGTGTCGGGTTGTAGATTGGCAGGCCCTTCACCTTGAGCGCCGCGCGACGATACGCATCGGCCAATCCCTGCACCACGTCGTCGCCGGCGGGCGCCGCGCTGCCGATCACCATGAACTTCGACTTGTCGTTCGAGCAGTTCGGGCAGGTCCAGGTATCCGGAAGCAGCCTGAACGGCGTGCCGGGCGGCACCTGCGTCAGCTCGTCTCCGAGGGCCGGGTCGTAAACCCACCAGCAGACACCGCACTCGAGCCGCGTGTCATCGGCGATCTTCGAGCCGTCGCCCAGGTAGCTTCCCTCGAAAGGGCGGCTCATGAGCTGAACGCCTCGAGAATCTCGGCGAGGCGTCCGGCGGAGTCCTCGAAATCCTCACGCGCCGCCAGCACGGCCACCGGAACGCCGCCCACCTCCAGCGTGTCGAGGATCACGCTGCCCATGCCGTTGATGTACTGCACGGCCCAGACGTGCCGCAGTCCGGTTGCGAAAACCCGGGTGCTGCCATAACCCCCGGAGCGGATCACCAGCGGGATCTGCCCGAGCACCGAGGTCAACACCTGCGCGTCCACGTCGGTGAGGGGCAGCAGCGTGAAGTTGATGACATGGTTCTCGGCACCGCCCTGGTAGTTGATCGAGCGGTCCTGCAGCTCCGCGAGCAGGTATGGTGCGTTCATTGCGCCCTGAGGCATCTGCCCGGGGATCGCGATCGAGGCGGCCGGCAGCTCCGCCGCGGCCCGCAGGATCGGCTCCGGCACTGCTCCGACCTCGAGCCACTCGCCGGTCGTGCCATCTGCCGTGCTCGCCTCGAGGCGCCAGACGCCGGGCAGCACCGACTCCACGATCCGCAGGTAGGTGTCGTCGAGGCCGACCTTGGCCCAGACGTCGCCCTCGCCGAGCATGTCGGCGACGGCGGCCTTACCGGCCTCGTCGAGGCCGGCCAGGTCGATCCGCCGAGGAGGCATGTTCTCGGACCCGGCGCGGCTGCGCAGGTCCTCCAGGACTTCGTTCATCACGCTTCTGGACGCGGGCGTCAACTGGTCGGCCGCAAGCGCCTGGCGCGAAGGTCGCAGCAGGCCCGTCGGCATGCCTATCAGGCGCGGCTCACCGTCGCCGGCAGCGGAGGAGTCGCCCGGAACCTTCGGGTGCCAGGTCAGTACGTGCTCGGTCATGCGATTCCTCCGGGGCTGTTGCCAGCTCCTGTTTCCACCGGGGCCAGCAACCTCTCACAGGCCTGGGCGAACACGGGCCAGTCGCGCATGCGCGCCACCAGTTCCACGGCCTGTCCGTCGCGCAGGTACACGACGGCCGGCATCACGACCACGCCGAACCGCTCCATCAGCGCGGGCTCGTCCCGCCGGTCCACCAGTCCGACCCGGATCCGGTCCCGGTAATCTCCGGCCAGCTCGCGCACGACGACGGCCACGTCGAGGCCCTCCGGCCGGGTTCCGACGTCGCCAGTGAAAAAGAGCAGGGCGCGCGGATTGCGCGCAAGGAACCCGTCGATCCCGGCCTCGCGGACGACTTCGCAGGCCGGGTGCGCGGCCAGTGCCTCGATCAGCTCGCTCATCCGGTGTCCTCGTCGGGTTCGTCGTTGGACTGGCCGCGGCGCTCCCTGAGCGCAAGGAAGCGCTCGTCGCCCGCCCGGCAGGCGACCTCCGGTGGCGGGCGCCCCGACTCATAGAGTTCCCGTGCGATGGCACTGAACACGACCTCACGCGCCGGACCGCCGCTGCGCTCGCGCACGTCGACACCCCAGCGGCGCAGCTCCTCGATGCCGAGGCGCAGCGCGGCGGGCAGCTGTGCCTGGACGGGCCCGGTCAGGCTGCCGCCGTAGTCGGCGAGCTCGACGGGCCTGACACCGATCACGGTGAGGCACCGCGGTTGGTGCCCGAGCAGCTCGAGGCTCGCGAGGATGTCGTTCATCCCGACCTGGTGCACGCTCATCTTGTTGGCGCTTATCAAGGCGGGCACCTCGCCGTCGCGGGCGACGATCAGCGTCCCGGGCTCGCCGCTGTGGGCGACCGCGTCGAACAGCAGCACGTGCGTCGCGTCGAGCAGCAGCGGCACCAGCGCGAGCCCCAGCGTGCCGCCGTCCAGCACCTCGACGTCGGGTGGCAACTCCCATTCCCGGTCCAGCGCCTCGACGCAACGGACGCCGAAGCCTTCGTCGGCCCATAGCAGGTTGCCGACGCCGAGGACCTTGATGCAGGGAGACTCCGGTGGGGGCATTTCGCTCATGGGGGCGTATGTTAGCCAGTCCAGCGCCAGCTGCCACGCGCGTTGCAGGGCCCGACAGCACACGGGGCCGGACTGGCCGGCCCCGCGCGTCCCCAACGCTCCTGGAATCAGTCGTTCAGCGGAAGAACCTCCAGCCGCTGATCATCGAGCTGACGGTGGTCTGCCGGTGGGTCATGTCCTCACGGATCGCCATGTACATGTGGATCATCGCGAAGATGATCACGACCCACATCGCGACGTGGTGCCATGTGTGCACCGTCATCGAGTCGCCGAGCACCCGGAACACCCAGCCGAAGACGCTGTACCACCCGCTCTGGATGCCGGCACCCTCCGCATAAAGCGCGAAGCCGGTGAGCAGCAGCACGATCATCGGCAGGATGAACATCAGGAACATCGCCAGGTGCGCCAGCGGATTGTGCCCGACGTACTCCTTCGGCTTGGTCAGGAACAGGTACCAGCCGAGCTCGCCGAACACGTCCTTCCACCAGCGGATGCTCCAGAACGGGATGTAGAAGATCTGCCGGGCGTGCGGTCCGCCGGTGAACACCCGGTACAGCCGCAGCAGGAATGCGACGCCCAGGATCATGCCGGCCGCGAAGTGCGTGAAGCGGATCCAGCCGAACAGGTAGTGCTCATAGGCCTCGCCGCCGATGCTCGGCGGCGGTGAGCCGATGAAGTAGCCGGTGATGCACAGCACGACGATGCACAGGAACGTGACCCAGTGCCAGATGCGGACGGCCGCGTCGTAGACGTACACCGGCCCCGCCGGAACGCCCGCAGGGGGCAGGACGGCCTCGCCGAAGTGACCCTCGCTGACCCGGTTCGGCAGTGGTGTCGAAGGGAGGTAGATTTTCCTCATCGCAGCCCTCCTCAGCGTACCTTGATGCTCGAAACCTCGTTGCCCTCCATGTCGAGCACGTGCGTGGCGCAGGCCAGGCACGGGTCGAAGCTGTGGATGGTACGCAGGATCTCGAGCGGCAGTTCAGGATCATGCATCGGCGTGTCGAGCAGTGCAGCCTCGTACGCGCCGATCTTGCCGGCCGGGTCACGCGGGCTCGCGTTCCAGGTCGTCGGCACGATGCACTGGTAGTTCTTGATCTTCTTGTCCTCGATGTCTATCCAGTGGCCGAGTGCGCCGCGCGGCGCCTCGACGAAGCCGTAGCCTTGCGCGGACTTCTTCCAGGTCTTGGGCTCGAAGTTGTCCATGTTCGCGGTGGCCGTGTCGCCCGCCTTGATGTTCGCGAGCAGCTTCTGGTATTCGGCCTTGAGCTTGTCGGCCGCCCATTTGCACTCGAGGCCGCGCGCCGCGGTGCGGCCGAGCGTCGAGAACAGTGCCGTGACCGGGACGCCGAGCGTGCCGAGCGCGTAGTCCACCAGCCCCTTGATGTCGTCCTGGCCCTTAACGTAACCGATCACGAACCGGGCGAGCGGGCCCACCTCCATCGCGTGACCGTTCCAGCGCGGCGCCTTGACCCACGAGTACTTCGAGGACTCGTCGACGGCCTCGATGCGGGTCTTGCTGCCCTTGGCGTTGCCGATGTCGAAGTTCGGCACCGTCTCGCCCTGGAACGGGTGCAGGCCCATCTGCTCATCGTTGTACTTGTACCAGGAGTGGTTCACGTACTCACGGATCTCGTCGAGCTTGCCGAGGTCGACGTCCTGCACTTCGTTCAGGTTGCCGTCGATGATGGCGCCGGCCGGCAGCATCAGGTTGCCGGGGCTGTAGTCGTTCGCGGTCTTCGGCAGGTCGCCGTAGGACAGCAGGTACTTCGAGGACAGTCCGCCGCCGATGCTGGCCCAGTCCTTGTAGAACGAGGCGATGGCCAGCAGGTCCGGGATGTACACCTGGTCGATGAACTCGACGGTACGGTCGATGATCCGCCCGACCAGGTTCAGGCGCTCCATGTTTACCGCGCCGACGGCGCCGACGTCGTTCAGGTTGATCGGCGACGGCACGCCGCCGACCAGCCAGTTCGGATGCGGGTTGCGGCCGCCGAAAATCGTCTGGATCTTGACGATCTCCTTCTGGAAGTCGAGCGCCTCGAGGTAGTGCGCCACCGCCATCAGGTTCGCCTCGGGCGGCAGCTTGTAGGCGGGATGGCCCCAGTAGCCGTTACGGAACGGCCCGAGTTGCCCGCTCTCGACGAACTTCTTCAGCCGGTTCTGCAGGTCGCGGAAGTAACCGGGCGAGGACAGCGGCCAGGGCGAGATCGACTGGGCCAGTGCGGAGGTCGCGGCCGGATCGGCCGACAGCGCGCTCACGACGTCCACCCAGTCGAGCGCGTGCAGGTGGTAGAAGTGCACCAGGTGGTCCTGCGAATACAGGGTCAGGTGCATGATGTTGCGGATCGTGTTCGCGTTCTCGGGAATGTCGATGCCGAGCGCGTTCTCGACGCAGCGGACCGAGGCGAGCGCGTGCACGCCGGTGCAGACGCCGCAGATGCGCTGCACGAAGGCCCAGGCGTCGCGCGGGTCGCGGCCGCGGAGGATGACCTCGAGGCCGCGCCACATCGTGCCGGTGGACACGGCGTTGCGGATCACGTTGTCCTGGTCGACGTTCACCTCGATGCGCAGGTGACCCTCGATCCGGGTGATCGGGTCGACGACGACGCGCTGGCCCGAGTTGTCGAGCTGGAAGCCGTTGGGTGTCGTGATGCTCATGATTCAGTTCTCCACTCGGTCAACCGGGCCTGCGTTCCGACTCGGAGGGCGAGTTCGGTTTTACCTTGGCCTGGCGCAGCGCGGTCAG
>DATIRA010000356.1:0-4258 GCA_035470225.1 Steroidobacteraceae bacterium
CTCCAGCGTCGCGATGACCGCGAGCCCGAGCCCGACGACTGCGAACGACCATTTCCAGTCGACGCCCGGGATGCCGCCGACGTTGATGCCGAGGTAGCCTGTCAGCAGGCCGAGCGGCAGGAACACCGCGGCGACGATCGATAGCACGTACATGTTGCGGTTGATCTGCTCTGAGATGCGCGCCGCGAGTTCCTCCTGGACGATCTGCGCGCGCTCCCGCACCGCGTCGAGGTCCTCGACGTAGCGGGTGATCCGATCCGCGACCTCGCGCAGCCACCGCTGGTCCATCGGCGAGATCCAGTCCGCCTGATGCGTCAGCAGACGCGACATCGCCTCCCGCTGCGGGGCGATATACCGGCGCAGCGCGATGGCCGTCTGCCGCAGGTCCGCGAGCTTCGACCGGGTGCCTTCGGTTCGTCCGGCCAGGAGCTGCTCCTCCAGGTCGGCCACTTCCTCCTCCAGGCCGTCGACCACCGGCCCCATCCGCTCTACCAGGCCTTCCGACAGCTCGGCGAGGAAGTCGCCGGTCGTCTTCGGCGCGCGGCCCTCCGCGATCGACGTCCGGATCGCATCCACGGCCATGATGCGCCGGCGACGGACGCTGACGATCCGGCCGGCCTCGGCCCAGAGCACCAGCGCCACCATGTCCTCCGGATCGGCGCCGGGGTTCAGGTTCACGCCGCGCAGGCTGAGCAGCACGCTCTCAGCGTAGCTTTCGCAGCGCGGCCGCGATTCGCTCGAGAGCAAAGCCTCGCATGCCACCTCGTCGAGGCCCGATTCCGTTTCGAGCCAGGCGCGACTGCCCGCCGCCTCCCGCCGCAGGTGGACCCAGAGCCAGCCGTCCGCTGCGCGGTGTGCGCGCACACCGTCCCAGTCGAGCGCACGGCCACCGCCCCGCCCGTCGAAGACGTAAGCGCAGATCAGGTCGGGAGAGTCGTTCATCACGATGCCTCTTCACGGATCAGCCACCAGCCCGGCCGAGCGTAACTCGCGCGCCGGTGTGCTGTGAATCGGCGCGATGGCGTTAGACTTCGCCGACAGGACCGACAGGTCGCGGCCGGCTGCGCTGATGCCCGATCAGACCACGCTCGCATTCGACGTCTACGGGACGCTGATCGACCCGCTGGGTATCGCCACGACGCTGCGAAGCTTCATCGGCGAGCGCGCGGTCCCGTTCGCGCAGGCCTGGCGCGAAAAGCAGCTGGAATACCTGTTCCGCCGCGCGCTGATGAGGGACTACCGCGACTTCCCGGCCTGCACCCGTCAGGCGCTCGAATTCGTCGATGCGCGATTCGGCACCGCACTCACTGCCGAAGCGATCGAGACGCTGATGCACATGTACCTCGAGTTGCCGGCGTACCCGGAGGCGCGGGCCGCGCTCGGCAGGCTGCGAAGGCGGGAGTTGCGCTGCTACGCTTTCTCCAACGGACATCCGGACGACCTCGAGCGCCTGCTGCAGCAGGCGGGGCTCAGGGAAATGCTCGACGGCGTCGTCAGCGTGCACCCGGTGGCGAGCTACAAGCCGGACCCGGCGGTGTACCTGCATTTCCTCGCAAGCACCGGCGCCGCCGCGCAGTGCTGCTGGCTCGTTTCCGGAAACGCCTTCGACATCCTCGGCGCGCAGTCCGTGGGCTGGAGTGCCGCATGGGTCCGCCGCGACCCGGACGCTGTCTTCGATCCCTGGGGCGTCGAGCCGACGCTGACAGTCGCCGACCTCGGCGAACTGGCCGAAACGATACGGCGCCCGCCTTCGAACGGATAGCAGATGGGACCCTCGCGGCTGCTCGTTCCGCTGATTGCCGTAGTCTGCTCGCAGCTGGTCGCAGCCTGTGCATCGTCGCCGGCCACCGCGCCGCAGGAATCCGTGGCGCCGAGCGCTGGTACACCAGCGCAATCCGTTGCGGCCGATCCCTCGGTCGACGTCCAGACCCACACGATCGACGGCGTGACCGTTTCCGCCTGGCTCCTGCCGGACGACGAGGCTGAGCGGCGGTACGGCGTCGACCTCGCGGACAAGGGGCTGCAGGCCGTCTGGCTGCGGGCGGACAACGCCACCACAAAGGTCCTGTGGCTGCTGGCCGCGTACGTGGACCCGGATTACTTCACCGCCGACGAGGCCGCGTACCTGTTCCGCTTCGGCACCTCCGGCGAGGAACTCGAGCAGCTGCGACAGCGATTCCGCGACCTGGCCATGCGCGCGAGGCTGGAACCCGGGCTCGCCTACGAGGGACACGTACTGGTGCCGCGCTCGGAAGGCGGGCGCTACGTGGAAGTCACCATCAACGGCCGGGCAGAGGTGCGGCGTTTCGGGTTTCCGCTGCGGACTCCTGACGGGCACTTCGACTTCGAGGATCTGGATCCGGCGGCGATCTACCCCGGGTTCGCACGGCGAGACCTGGACGAGGACGAGCTGCGCAAGCGGCTCGAGGAGCTTCCCTGCTGCGCAACCAACCAGTCCGGCGAACGGGCGGGAGACCCGCTCAACATCGTGCTGATCGGCAAGCCTTCACAGGTGATGGCGGCGCTGTCGCATAGCGGCTGGTCGTTCACGCATCGCATCGACTGGACGACGATCCGTCGTGAGATCTCTGCGGCGGTGGCCGGGAGCCGCTATCCGAACGCGCCGGTCAGCGACCTTTACGTATTCGACCGGGCCCAGGACCTGGCCTTCCAGCGGGCGCGCTTCACGCTCGCCCAGCGCAACCACATGCGGCTGTGGCTGGCACCGTACACGTTCAAGGGTCTGTCAGTCTGGGTCGGACAAGTCAGCCGCGACATCGGTGTCAAGGTGACGACCAGATCGCCGACGCTGACGACCCACATCATCGATCCGCTGGTGGACGAGGCGCGGCAGTACGTGCTGGAGAGCCTGCTGATCCGCCATCGCATCGAGGCCTTCACTTTCGTGCCCGGCGCACCGGTCGCCACGCTCGAGCAACCGGCCCGCAACCTGACGGACGATCCCTACATCACGGACGGCATGAGGCTGGTCGTCGTCGTTGCCGAGGAACCGGTCCGCACCGAGCAGATCCGCAACCTCGGCTGGGGACGGGTCGGTGACGGACCGGTGGCGATCGGCCAGAGCGGGCAGGCGAACGAGCCACAGCCGACCGCGCCGCAGCAGGCGGTCGGGGAGCACGACGGGGCGCGGTGACCGGGTTGCCGTAGCATGCCGGCGTCGTGAGCCCGTCTGACAGCACGCCGGCAGGCGTGTAGCCTTCGCGGTCTCCGCTTGGCCTTGCGAGGACGGGACACATGCTGATCGAGCGTCACGAGTTCGTGGAGTCGAACGGCATCCAGCTGCACTGCGCTGCGCGCGGCGCAGGCCCTCTGGTCGTGCTGTGCCATGGATTCCCGGAAACCTGGAACACGTGGCGACACCAGTTGCGCGCGCTCGAGGCGGCGGGTTTCCATGCGGTCGCTCCGGACTTGCGCGGCTGCGGCCAGTCGGACCGGCCGGAGGCGATCCTGGACTACAACGTCTTCCAGCTGGTCGGCGACGTAGTGGGCCTGGTGCAGGCGCTCGGCGAGCCGCAGGCCGTGATCGTCGGACACGACTGGGGATCGACGATCGCCGCGCATTGCGCGCTGATGCGGCCGGACGTCTTCCGGGCAGTGGTGCTGATGAGCGTGCCCTACACGCCGCGTCCGAGCGCGCCGCCAACCGAGCTGATGCGCCACCTGGCCGGAGAGCGGCAGTTCTACCAGCTCTATTTCCAGCAGCCCGGGCTCGCCGAGGCGGAACTCGAGGCCGACGTCCGCAAGTCGATGGCGATGATGCTCTATTCGGCCTCGGGCGATGCGCCGCCCGAGGCGCGCTGGCGTTTCCTGTTCGAGCGGGACGAGACCCTGTTGGATTCGATGACCCTGCCCGACCGGCTGCCGGGCTGGCTCACCGGGCTGGACCTGGACTTCGTAGCCGACGAGTACTCGAGGACCGGATTCCGGGGCGGCCTCAACCTTTACCGGAACCTCGATTTCAACTGGGCCCAGACCGCGTTTCTCGCCGGTGCACGCATCCACCAGCCGTCGCTGTTCATTGCCGGAGATCTCGATGGTTCGGTCCTGTTCCGGCGCCAGCACTACGACAACCTCGAGCAGACGATGCCCGGGCTCACCAGGAAGGTCCTGCTGCCAGGCACCGGCCACTGGACCCCGGAGGAGCGCCCGGACGAAGTGAACGCGCTGCTGCTCGAGTTCCTGTCCGGCCTCGGATGACGGGCGGTCGCGACCGGAACCACCGGACACGACGAATACC
>DATIRA010000357.1:0-13737 GCA_035470225.1 Steroidobacteraceae bacterium
CGCGGCACCCGCCGCGGATCAATGCTGATCCGTGTACGGGAGCAGGGCCAGGAAACGGGCGCGCTTGATCGCGGTCGCCAGCTGCCGCTGGTAATTCGAGCGCGTGCCGGTGATGCGGCTCGGGACGATCTTGCCGGTCTCGGTGATGTAGCTCTTCAGCGTACCGAGATCCTTGTAGTCGATGCGCTCGATGCCTTCGGCCGTGAACTTGCAGAACTTACGGCGGCGGAAAAAACGTGCCATGGGTCACCCGTCGTGAACTTGCGTGTGTGGAGCGGTGGTCGGGCCGGCGTCAGCCTGCCGACGCCGAGTCCTCGGCGTCATCCTGCTGCGAGCTGCGCTCGCTGCGACCGCTGCCTTCCTCGTCCTCGGTCTTCGCCATCGGCGAGGGCTCGGTCACTGCGCCCGGCATCGCGATCACGAGGTGACGGATCACGGCGTCGCTGAAGCGGAACGCGCCCGTCAGTTCATCGAGCGTTTCCTTGCCGCACTCGACGTTCATCAGCAGGTAATGCGCCTTGTGGATCTTGGCGATCGGGTAGGCGAGCTGCCGCCGGCCCCAATCCTCCAGACGGTGGATCACGCCGCCACCGCCCTCGATCATGCCGCGGTAGCGCTCCAGCATCGCCGGAACCTGCTCACTCTGGTCCGGATGGACCAGGAATACGATTTCGTAGTGTCGCATCGACTCTCCTCGTGGGGTCTGGCCGCCCGATTGAACAAAAAGCCCGGTGCGGCAAGGAGTTGACAACGCTGCCGGCCCAACAGGGCAGGCAGAGAGCCGTGCATTGTAGAGCAAGGCAGGGGCTGAGGAAAAGGGGTTAGGGGCTAGGGGTTAGGGGATAGTTAAGAGGGCCCTCACCCTGCCCTCTCCCGCGCGGCGCGGGAGAGGGTGCCCGCAGGGCGGGTGAGGGTCTCCGAATCCGCTCTGCACTATCCGCTATCCGCCCGTCACTACCCGCTCTTCACTATCCCCTATCCCCTAACCCCTATCCCCTCTCCTGCCTCTGCCTGACCGCCTCGAACAACACGACGCCGGCTGCGACGGAGACGTTCAGGCTCTCCACCGAGCCCACCATCGGAATCGAGACCAGCTGGTCGCAGTGCTCGCGGGTCAGGCGGCGGAGCCCGTGGCCCTCTGCGCCCATCACCAGCGCGAGCGGGCCGCGCAGGTCGGTGTCGTAAATCGTGCTCTCGCCGTCGGCGTCGAGGCCCACCAGCCACAGGCCACGCGAGCGCAGGTCACGAAGCGTCCGCGCCAGGTTCACGACCGCGATGAACGGCACGGCATCGGCGGCACCGGCCGCCACCTTGCGCACGACCGGCGTCAATCCTGCGGCGCGGTCGCGTGGCGCGATCACTGCGTGCACGCCGGCCGCGTCGGCCGAGCGCAGGCAGGCGCCGAGGTTGTGCGGGTCCTGCAGACCGTCCAGCACCAAAAGCAGCGGCGGACCTTCCGCAGCGGCCAGCGCCTCCTCGAGCTGCGTCTCAGGATCGCCGCTGCGCGGCAGGACCTCGGCCACGGCACCCTGGTGGCGCTGGCCCTCGGCCAGCCGGTCGAGCGTCGCCGGGTTCGCCTCCAGGACTGCGATCCCGGCTTTCTGCGCGAGCTGCTGGATGTCCGCGAGCCGTCCCGCCGTGCGGCCGGCGGCCAGGTGGATGCGCTTGACGCGTCCCGGGCTGCGAATGAGCAGCAGGCGCACGGCGTGGATGCCGCAGGCAATCGACTGCCTCACGGCCGTCGCCTTCCCTTCTGGCGCGACCGGCGCGTCCGGCGATCCGACGCGGGCGCCCCGGCCATCTCGAAGTCCACCCGGCGCTCGTCCAGCGATACGTTGGTGACCCGGACGCTCAGGCGGTCACCGAGCTTGAATACCCGACCGGAGTTCCGACCGACCATCCGCAGCCCGGAGCGGTCCCGGGCGAAGTATTCCTCGCCGAGCGCCGAAACGTGCAGCAGGCCATCCACCTGTAGTCCCTCGAGCTGCACGAACAGCCCGAAATCCGTCACGCCCGACACGATTCCCGGAAACTCCTCGCCGACCCGATCCTGCATGTAGTAGCACTTGAGCCAGTTGACCGCGCTGCGGGTGGCCTCGTCGGCGCGCCGCTCGCGCAGCGAGCACTCCTGCCCGAGCAGCGGGAAGGGCCCATGCCAGGCGACGAGTTCCTGCGGATCGCCCTGCCGCAGCACCTGCCGGATCCCGCGGTGGACCACCAGGTCCGGGTAACGACGTATCGGCGAGGTGAAGTGGGCATAGTGCTCGAGCGCGAGGCCGAAATGCCCGATGTTGCCGGGCTGGTAGACGGCCTGCGGCATCGACCGGATCACGGCCGTCGCAATCAGCGGAGCGTCGGGCCGGTCGCCGAGCTGCTGCAGCAGCTCGCGCAGCTGCTCGGGCCTCACGTCCTCGGCCGGCGGCAGCCAGAGACCGAACTCGCGCAGGAACTGCCGCAGCGACTCCAGCCGATCCGTCTCGGGCAGGCCATGCACGCGGTATAGCGTCGGAACCCGGTGACGGTCCAGAAACCGGGCCGCCGCGACATTCGCCGCGATCATGCATTCCTCGATGACGCGGTGCGCGTCGTTGCGCGGCTGCTCGACCAGCGCGGCAATCCGACCTTCCTCGTCGAAGCGCAGTTTCAGCTCGGGCGTGTCGAGCTCAAGCGCGCCCCGCCCGGCCCGAGCCCTTATCAACGAACGGTAGACACCGTGCAGGGCCAGCAGTCGCTCGCGAAGCGGCAGCAGTCGCGGCGGGGGCGACGCGGAAGGCCGCTCGAGGAACGCGCCGACTTCTCCATAGCTCAGCCTGGCCGCGGAGCGCATGACTCCCTCGAAAAACCTCGAGCGCGTGATGCGGCCGTCATCCGCTATCCGCAGCTCCGCGCACATGCAAAGTCGGTCCTGGTCCGGCACCAGCGAGCACAGCCCGTTCGACAGCGCCTCGGGTAGCATTGGCAGGACGCGGTTCGGAAAGTACACCGATGTCGCGCGGCTGCGCGCCTCGATGTCGAGCGCGTCGCCCGGCGTCACGTAGTGTCCGACGTCGGCGATCGCGACGATCAGCCGCCAGCCACCCCGGGTGCGCTCGCAGTAGACCGCGTCGTCGTAGTCGCGCGCATCGTCGCCGTCGATCGTGACGAGCTCGAGGCCCCGCAGATCCTCGCGTCCCGCGATGGCCGCCTGCGGGATGCTGCCGCCGAAGGACTCGGCCAGCGCCATCGCCGGGTCTGGAAACTCGAACGGCAGGCCGAAGGAATGAATCGCAATCTCCGTCTCCATCCCTGGCGCACCGTGCTCGCCGAGGATCCGGGTCACCCGGCCGACCGGTTGCTCGGAACGGCTCGGCTGCCGGGTCAGCTCGACGATGACGATCTGACCGTCGGTCGCTCCGCCCCGCGCTCCGGCCGGCACCAGCACGCGATGCGTGATGCGGGGGTTGTCCGGCTGCAGGTAGGCGATGCCGAATTCCTCGTGCAGCCGTCCGACAACCTCGCGGGTCCGCCTCTCGAGCACCTCCACGACCGTCGCCTGAGGACGACCGCGGAACCGTCCCTCGATGCGCACGGCGACCCGGTCGCCATGCATCAGCTCGCGCATCTGCTGCGCGGGCAGGTACAGCGGTGGAGCGCCGTCGTCCGGCAGCACAGACCCGTCTCCGCTGCGGTGCGCCTGGACGACGCCGACGATCAGGCCCGGCAGGCGCTCGCGCAGGCAGTACTGCCCGCGGCGGTTCTGTACCAGCTCGCCGCGTCGCAGCAGCGCGTCGAGCTGGTCCCTGGCCTCCTCGGCCGCGGTGGCCCCGAGCCCCGCGGTGATCTCCTCGAGCCGCATCGGTCGCCCGGCCTCGCGCAGCCGCTGCAGCAGCGCCTGCTCCCCGGCTGCGGGCACTCGCGTGAAAGCACGCGGCCGCCGCTTGGGCCCGGAACCGCTCTTAGCCCGTCTGCTGCGATCTTTTCTCATTCGTCCTTCGTTTGACAGCCCGCTGGACCGTCAGTAAATTGCGCGGCCTTCGAGGCGACCTTGGGTCGCTCCGCGGACCTGCCCAGGTGGCGGAATTGGTAGACGCACTAGTTTCAGGTACTAGCGGGTAACACCGTGGAGGTTCGAGTCCTCTCCTGGGCACCATTCAAGCTCCCCGTCACGGAGCGCCGGCGCGCACTGCGCAACACCGGGCCGCGCCCTGCGGTTCCCCGACTTCAGTCGAAAGGATGCCGCAGCACGATGGTGTCGGCGCGGTCGGGACCTGTCGATACCAGGTCGATCGGCACGCCGGCGAGTTCCTCGATCCGCGCGAGATAGCGGCGCGCGGTCTCGGGAAGCCGACCGAATTCCGTGATGCCACCGGTGGGCTCCGCCCAGCCAGGCAGACTCTCGTAGACCGGCGTGCACTCCGAGTAGCGGTGCGTGAGCAGCGGCGGATCGTCGCTCACCGTGCCGTCGATCGAATAGCCCGTGCAGACCTGGATGCTGTCGAGTCCGTCGAGCACGTCGAGCTTGGTGACGCCGAGGCTCGAGATGCTGTTGTGCACGACGGCACGACGCAGCGCTACGGCATCGAACCAGCCGCAGCGGCGGGGTCGTCCGGTCACCGCGCCGAACTCGTGCCCGACCCGCGCCAGATGCTCGCCGTTCGCATCGAACAGCTCCGTCGGGAACGGCCCGGCTCCGACGCGCGTCGTATACGCCTTGACGATGCCCAGCACCGCGTCGATGTCGCGTGGTCCGAGCCCGGTGCCGACAGCCGCCTCACCAGCAGTCGTGTTCGACGACGTGACGAACGGGTAGGTCCCGACGTCCACGTCCAGCAGCGCGCCCTGCGCACCCTCGAACAGCAGGTTCCCGCCGGAACCCATCTGCACGCGCAGCAACCCGGTCACGTCCGCGACCAGCGGCTGGATACGGGCCGCCTGGGCGACCAGGTCTTCGAGCACCGCCTGGAAGTCCACCTGCTCGGCACTGAAATAGCGGCTCAGCATGAAGTTGTGGTAGTCGAGGATCTCGCCCAGTCGCGCAGCCAGCCGGTCGCGCTGGAACAGGTCGGCGACGCGCACTGCGCGACGCCCGACCTTGTCCTCGTAGGCGGGGCCGATGCCGCGCCCGGTCGTGCCGATCGCGTTGATGCCCCGGGCCCTCTCGCGGGCGCGGTCCAGCGCGATGTGCGAGGGCAGGATCAGTGCGCAATTCGGGCTGATACGCAGACGCTCGAACACCGGCACGTTGCGCTGCACCAGCGCATCCGCCTCGCGCAGGAACGCATCCAGCGACAGCACGACGCCGTTGCCGATCAGGCATTGCACGCCTGGATGCAGGATGCCGGACGGTATCAGCGAGAGCACGGTCTTGGCTCCGCCGATGACCAGCGTATGCCCGGCGTTGTGACCGCCCTGAAAGCGCACGACGGCCGCGGCGCGCTCGGTCAGCAGATCGACGATCTTGCCCTTGCCTTCGTCACCCCACTGGGCGCCGATCACGACGAGGTTCTTGCCCATCAGAAACCTTCCCGCACGCCTTCAGCCGGAATTACGCACGAAATAAAGCAGCACGGCACCGGCGATCATGCTGGCGAGACCGGCCACGCGCAAGGTCCGCTCGTCCATCTGCGACAGCCGCAGCATCGTCAGCTTCATGCCCTTCGGATTGAGAAACGGCATGATGCCCTCAAGCACGAGGTACAGGGCGAACGCCGCCCAAAGGTCGCTCCAGTCCATGGCGCCCGGCCCGCGGGCCGCCTCAGCGGCCCGAGTCCTTCAGGTACTTGAAGAACTCACCTTCGGGCTCGATCACCATCACGTCACCCTGCTGGCCCAGCGACTTCCTGTAGGCCTGCAGCCCGCGATAGAAGGAGTAGAACTCCGGGTTGCGGCCATAGGCTCTCGCGTAGATGTCCGCGGCCGCCTCGTCTCCCTCGCCGCGAAGGATCTCCGCCTCCCGGTAGGCCTCGGCGAGGATCTCGGTGCGCTGGCGGTCGGCCTCGGCCCGGGTCCGCTCCGAGACCGCGGCGCCCTCGGCGCGCAGCTGTGCGGCCTGCCGCGCGAAGTCCTGGCGCATGCGGTTGTAGACCGACTCGCTGACTTCCTCGGGCAGGTCGATGGTCTTGACGCGCACGTCCACCAGCGTCACGCCGAGACCGGCGAATTTCGGTCCGGCGATCTTCTCGACTTCGCCGACGAACTCGCTGCGCTCGGCGGCAACCACCTGCTGCAGCGTGCGCTGCGCGATCACGCCCTTGATGCCGTCCTTGACGATTTCGCCGAGCCGGCGGTTTGCCACTTCCTCGTTGCCGCCGCCGGTCGCGATGTAGAAACGCCCCACGTCGGAGATGCGCCACTTCACGAAGAAGTTGATCTTCAGGATCTTGCCTTCGCTGGTCAGGAACTGCTCCGAGGGGTAGTCGCGGGTCAGCACCCGCCCGTCGAACTTCCGGACGTTGTTCACGAACGGGATCTGGAAGTGCAGGCCCGGCCCGTAGTCGGTGCGCACGATCTCGCCGAACTTGAACTTGATCGCGAGCTCGGTCTGGTGGACCGTGAACGCCGCCATCGAGACGGCGACCGCGATGAAGCCGAGCAGGATGGCCAATAGGTAACCGCGGTTCGTCATCAGCGCGTCCCCCGGTCCCGTCGTGGCTCACCCATGTCGGGGGCCGGTTGTGTCGTGTCCGCATCGCGCGTCTGCAGCGACGTGCCCTGGCGCTGTTCGTCCAACGTGGGCAGCGGCGCGCGGCGCTCGGTGAGCTTGTCGAGCGGCAGGTAGATCAGGTTACCCGGTCCCTTGGCATCGACCAGCACCTTGTTGGTGTTGGCCAGCACCTCTTCAATGGTCTCGTAGTACAGGCGCTGGCGCGTCACGCCCGGCGCCCGCTCATACGCATCGAGCAGCTTCGAGAAGCGCGCCGCCTCGCCTTCCGCGTCGGCCATGATACGCGCCCGGTACGCCTGCGCGTCCTGGACCTGGCGCGAGGCCGAGCCCTGCGCCTTGGGCAGGATGTCGTTCGAGTAGGCCTGCGCCTCGAGTGCGAGCCGCTCGCGATCCTCGCGGGCCTTGATCGCGTCGCGTTGCGCGGACTGCACCTGGTCGGGAACGTTGACGCCCTGCAGGTTCACGGTCGTCACTTCGATGCCTGTCTGGTAGGTATCGAGCGTACGCTGGATCAGCTCACGGGTACGGGTTGCGATCTCCTGGCGCCCTTCCTCCAGCACGAATTCGAGCTTGCTGCGGCCGACGATCTCGCGGATCGCGCTCTCGCTGACCTCACCGACCGTATCCTCCGGGTCGCGCACCTTGTATGCGAAGGCCACCGGCTCTGCGCGCCGGTACTGGACCGAGATATCGATGTCCACCAGGTTCTCGTCCGAGGTGAGCATGCGCGTCTGGTCGCTGAAGCTCTCGATGGACTCGACGTTGATGAGTTCGCGCGCCTCGATCGGCCAGGGAAGATGCCAGCGCAGGCCGGGCTCGGTCGTGGCCGTGTACTTGCCGAAGCGGGTGACCAGCGCCCGCTCGGCCGCGTCCACCTTGTACAGGCCCGTCGCCATCCAGATTGCGACCAGGACCAGCAGCACGGTACCGAAGCCGAAGCCGCGCATGGCCGCGCCACGACCGCCGCCACCGGCGCCACCGCCCCCGTCACCGCCCCGGCCGCCGCCGAACACTCCCGCGAGCCGTCTCTGCAGGTTCCTCAATACCTCGTCCAGGTCGGCCGCGCCCCGGTCGGGGCGATTGCCCCAGGGATTGCGGTTCCTGCCCGGTTCGTTCCAGGCCATATGCTCGGCTGCTCCGGAGTGTGTGGTTAAGGGTCGTGGACCCTGGGTGGACGCAGCGCGGGATCCAGTCATCCCGCTGCGCTCGCTGTCTTCAAGTGGCTCGATTGTAGGAACGGCTCGTCGCCCACACAAGGCGAACCCTGTGCCGGCAGTTCGAGATCGTCGTCGCGGCAGATTCGCTCGAGGTCGTGTCGCCGCAGGCTGACCTCGAGTTCGCAGCTGCCGTCCTCTAGCTGCCGCTGTCCCATCACGGCCCCGGCCGCGAACAGGCGCGCCCGCGCCCGGCCGGCCCGCGCGGGAATACGCAGCACGCAATGGTACAAGTCGCTACCGAGGTGCAGATGCAGCGCCTCGCGCAGCAGGTCGAGGCCGGCACCGCTGTGCGCCGACAGCCAGACCCGGTCGGGGCGACCCTGCGCGTCGAGCTCGCAGTGCGGCGCCTCGCCGGTCCGGTCGATCTTGTTGTAGATCGCGATCTGCGGCACCGCCCCCGCACCGATCGACTCGAGTACCTCGTTCACCTGCGCGACTCGTTCCGCGCGTTCCGGGTCGGCGGCATCGATGACGTGCAGCAGAAGGTCCGCATCGCGTGCCTCCTGCAGCGTCGAACGGAACGCCGCGACCAGCTCATGCGGCAGGTCCCTGACGAACCCGACCGTGTCGGCCACGACGATCTCCAGGCCCGGCGCGAGCGGCAGGCGACGGACGGTCGGATCCAGCGTCGCGAACAGCTGGTCCGCCGCGTAGACCTGCGCCGACGTGAGCGCATTGAACAGCGTGGACTTGCCGGCGTTCGTGTAGCCGACCAGCGCGACGGTCGGCACCATGGCGCGCCGGCGTTCGCGGCGCGTCGTCTCTCGTTGCACGAGCACCCGGTCCAGCCGATCGTTCAGCGTCTTGATCCTGCGGCCGATCAGTCGCCGGTCCGTTTCCAGCTGCGTCTCGCCCGGGCCGCGCAGGCCGATGCCGCCCTTCTGGCGCTCGAGGTGAGTCCAGCCCCGCACCAGGCGCGTGGCGACGTGCTTGAGCTGCGCGAGTTCCACCTGCAGCTTGCCCTCGAAGCTACGCGCACGCTGCGAAAAGATATCGAGTATCAGGCCGCTGCGATCGAGAACCCGGCACTCCAGTTCACGCTCGAGGTTCCGTTCCTGGCTGGGCGTCAACGCATTGTCCACGACCACGAGGTCGGCCCGAGCGGCAGCGATGCGCTGACGGATTTCCTGAACCTTGCCGCTGCCGATCAGGTAGCGCGGCTCGGCGCTCCTGCGGGTGACCTTGATGACCTCGAGAACCTCGGCGCCCGCCGAGCGGGCCAGCGCGGTGAACTCCTCGACGCGGTCCGGATCCGGGGCGTGCCCGAAACCGATGCACACGAGGATCGCGCGTTCGCCGCTACTCGGCCGTTCGAACAATTAGTACTGACCTCGGTGCCGGCAGGCGCGCTCAGTCAGCGGCGCCGCCCTCGGCTGGCGGTTCCTCGTCGCCCATCGGTAGCCGGACGTTGCGCGCCGGCACGACGGTCGAGATCGCGTGCTTGTACACCATCTGGCTCACGCTGTTGCGCAGCAGCACGACGAACTGGTCGAAGGAGTCGATCTGGCCCTGAAGCTTGATGCCGTTGACCAGGTAAATGGACACCGGCACCCGCTCCTTCCGCAGCGCGTTCAGGAAAGGATCCTGCAGGGACTGGCCCTTGGCCATGGCTACTTCTCCGTCTTCTGGTTATTTCCGCAGTCGTCCCGCCGCACAATCTTCCTTGAGAGGCTCGATCCCCTACCGCTGGCAGCACCGGCGGGCCAGGACCGAAGGAGTCTAACACAAGCACTGCGTCCCTCACGGGCAGGCCTGGCTCAAGACCGCCCTGACGGGATTAAGTTCCCGGTCGTCGACACCCTGCAGCCATTCCAGCCCCTGCTCCGAACGCAGCCAGGTGAGTTGCCGCTTGGCCAGCTGCCGCGTGGCGCGCCCGGCGTCCGCTACCGCATCCTCGAGCCCGCGCCGGCCCGCCAGGTGGGCCCAGAGCTGCCGGTAGCCCACCGCCCGGATGCTCGGCAGGTCCGGGGACAGGTCGCCGCGCGCGTACAGGCACCGGACCTCGTCCAGCAGCCCCGCCTGCATCATCTCGTCGAGCCGCGAGCCGATGCGGCGGTACAGTTCCTCCCGGGGCCAGGGCATCAGCGCGAAGGCCCGGAACCGGTACGGGGCCGGCACGGCCTGCCGCTGCAGAGTCGAAAGCGGCTGACCGGTCAGCTCCAGCACCTCGATGGCGCGCTGGATCCGCTGCGCGTCCGTCGGATGGATCCGCGCCGCAGCCCCAGGGTCGCGGCTCGCGAGTTCCCGGTGCAGCGCGGGCCAGCCGAGCTCCCGGGCTCGGCGATCGATCTGCTCACGCAGCGCGGGGTCGGCTTCCGGCAGCGGAGCCAGGCCTTTCACCAGTGAGCGGAAATAGAGCATCGTGCCACCGACGAGCAGAGGAATCCGCCCCCGGCCTCGAATCGCCCTGATCAGCGCCGTGGCGTCGCGCCGGAAACGGCCGGCCGAGTAGGCCTCGGCCGGATCGCAGACGTCGATCAGGTGGTGCGGGATCTCGCCGCGCACCGCGGCCGGCGGCTTCGAGGTCCCGATGTCCATGCCGCGATAGACCAGTGCCGAATCGACGCTGACGATCTCGACCGGGAATTCGCGCGCCAGCGCCAGGGCGAGATCGGACTTCCCCGAGCAGGTCGGTCCCATCAGCAGGACCGCATCCGGCCGATCCCCTCCTACGGCCGTCATCGACCGCGCAGGAACAGCCGGTCCAGCTCGTCCATGCCGAGGAAAGACCAGGTCGGCCGGCCGTGAACGCACTGGTCGGCGCGCGAGGTGCGTTCCATCTCCCGCAGCAGCGCGTCCATTTCCGCGACGGTGAGCCGACGGTTCGCGCGCACCGCCTGGTGGCAGGCCATCGTACCGAGCGCGCGCTCCAGGAACTGCTCAGCACCACCGCCGTGCTCGCCCAACCCCGCCAGCAGGTCGCGCAGCAGCGTCGCAGGATCGGCCGAAGGCAGCAGCGCCGGCAAGGACCGCAGCATCAGCTGCCCGGGCCCGCTGCGTGTGAGCTCGAGGCCCAGCTCGCCGAGCAACCGCGCATTGGCTTCGGCCTGCTCCGCCTCGGCGACCGAGACATTTACGGCAACCGGCACCAGCAGCGGCTGGGTCGCGACCCGGTGCGACGCGAAGGCCTGCTTGAGGCGCTCGTAAACCGTTCGCTCGTGAGCCGCATGCATATCCACCAGCACCAGGCCACCGGGTGCCTGCGCCAGAATGTACACGCCGTGCAGCTGGGCGATCGCGTAGCCGAGCGGATGCTCGGCCGCGGATTCGCCGGCTTCCCGGACGGCATCCGGGGCGCGGCCGCTGTCCGCTGCGCTCCAGGCCTTCGGCCCGGCCGCCTGCTGGCCGAGCGCCTGGTACAAATCGAGCGCCGATGTCGCAGGGCCGGCACGGCCTGCCGGGCTGCCCGTTTCAAACCGCGCGGCCGGTATCGCGCGAGCGACCTCGCCGGCCGGCCGGGTCTCTGCCAGCGCCCGCTCGAGCGTACGCAGAAGAAAGTCGTGCACGAGGCCCGGCTCGCGGAAGCGGACCTCGAGCTTCTGCGGATGCGCGTTCACGTCGACGCGTGCCGGATCCATGTCCAGATACAGCACGTAGGCAGGCTGACGGCCATGGAACAGCACGTCGCGGTAGGCGAGGCGTACCGCGCTCGCCACCAGCTTGTCCCTGAGCGGCCGGCCATTCAGGAAGAAATACTGCTGGTCGGCCTGGGTCCGGGCGTAGGTGGGCATGCAGAACCAGCCCGCGAGTCGCAATCCCGTACCTTCGTGCTGCAGCTTCAGCGCATTGCGCAGGAAGTCCTCGCCAAGAATCGCGGCGACACGCTCGTCCTGCTGCCGCTCGTCGGTCGCGGCCGGAAAATCCGCGAGCACCCGCTTACCGGAGGACAGCCGGAAGCCGACGTCGAAGCGACTCAGCGCGAGTCTTTCGACCAGCCGCCGGATCTGCTGCAGCTCGGTGCGCTCGCTGCGCAGGAACTTGCGGCGCGCCGGCACGTTGAAGAACAGGTCCCGCACCTCGACCGTCGTGCCCGGGGGATGCGGCTGCGGCGACGGACCCTGGATCTCGCCGTCGGCCGCCGCGACCGACTGCGCCACCGGCGACCCGGGCGGGCGGGACACGATCCGCACCCGAGACACCGAAGCAATGCTCGGCAGCGCCTCCCCGCGGAAGCCAAGCGTACGAACCGCCTCGAGGTCCTCGACGCGCACGATCTTGCTCGTGGCATGCCGCGCCAGCGCCAGCGCCAGTTCTTCGGGCTCTATGCCCGAGCCGTCGTCGCGAACGCGGCACAGCGAGGCGCCGCCCTGCTCGACTTCCACCGATACCGATCGGGCCCCGGCATCCAGGCTGTTCTCGACCAGTTCCTTGACGATCGATGCCGGGCGTTCGACGACCTCGCCGGCGGCGATCTGGTGGACCAGCTGTTCGGGAAGAACGCGAATCGGCATCGGAAACGAGGTACCTCGCGGGGGGACGCGAGGATAGCAAAGCAGCGCTGGGTCAGCGGCCGGCGACTGCCTGCGGTGGCAGCCGGCCACCGTTGCGGCGCGCCGCGGACAGAGCCGCGACCCGGGTCCCCGGCGGCGGGTTGTCGTAGAAGTACTCGCGCACGCCGTCATGGATCGCCGACGCGATGCGCTTCTGCTCCCCCGGATCGCGCAGCCGCCGTTCGTCCGCCGCGTTGGAGATGAAGGCCGTCTCGACCAGCATCGATGGAATGTCCGGCGACTTGAGCACGACGAAACCGGCGTGGCGCACCCGGTTGCCGTGCACCCGGCCGACCGAGCCCAGGGAACTCAGCACGCGGGACGCCGCCTCGACGCTGTCGCTCACCGCCTCCTTCTGCGTCACGTCGAGCAGCACGGAAGCCAGCACGTCGTTCTTGTCGTCGAGCGACACTCCACCGATCAGGTCGGCGGCATTCTCGCGCTCGGCCAGCCAGCGGGAAGCCTCGTCGCTCGCGCCCCTGAGCGAGAGCACGTACACCGAAGAGCCGCGCACTCTGCGGTCCTTGACCGCATCGGCGTGCACGGACACGAACATGTCCGCACCGTGCGCGCGCGCCTTGCGAATCCGCCCGCGCAGCGAGATGAAGTGATCGCCGTTGCGCACCAGCACCGCACGCATCCCGTCCTCGGCATCGATCGCCTCGGCGAGCCGCTTCGCGATCGCGAGCGTGATGTCCTTCTCGCGCGTGCCGCCTCGGCCTATCGCGCCCGGGTCCTGGCCACCGTGGCCCGCGTCGACCGCGATGACCAGGTCGCGACCCCGCGCCGAGGAGGACACACTCTTGACCGGCTGCTCGCGCTCGGGCACTTGCGAGCCGACGCTTTCGGCGGCCGCTGCCAGCACCTGCTTGGCGGTGGGCGCCTGGGGCAGCGCCGCCCCGGGCGGCGCCAGGTCCACGACCAGGCGTGCGCCGACCGCCCCTTCGGCGTCGATCAGGAAACTGTTGACCTTGCGTGCCCCGTCAAGGTCCAGCACCAGCCGCAGAACCTCGTTCGGCTGCCGACCCGAGCGCAGCGCCTTGACAGGCCCCCGGAGCTCGACCGATCGCTCGGACACGCCGAGTTCCCCGCCGTGCAGATCGATGACCACCCGGTCCGGGTTCTCGAGCGTGAAGACCGCGTGCCTGGCCGGCGCCGAGAGATCGAGCACGACGCGGGTTCCCTCCGCTTCCGACCAGATCCGTACGTCGTTGACCTGCGTCGCCGCGAACGACGACCCGGATGGCAGCGACAGCGGCGCGGCCAGCACCAGGCAACACAGGATCCAGCTGAGGGTACGCCGCGCCATGCGACGTAATCTACTCTGCTTCAGGAGTTAATTTCAATGAAATTATAAAGATACGCTGGAATCGTCAGTCGCCGTCTA
>DATIRA010000358.1:0-3595 GCA_035470225.1 Steroidobacteraceae bacterium
CCTGACCGACCGTCGCCACGTCGAAGCCGTGGAGAAGCTGTTCCAGGACTGAGCCGCTCAGTGCCATGGGCCCTGAGCGGCCTGGCGAGCGATACGGCCGGGCATCCATGCGCAGTCATCTCAACCTCGGCGTGATCCGCCGCATCCTCGGCCTGCTGCTGGCGATGTTCAGCCTGAGCATGCTGGTGCCCGCCGCAGTCTCGCTGTACTACCAGGACGGACAGGCCGGATTGTTCGTCGAGGCGTTCCTGATCGTTCTCGTCGTCGGCATGCTGATGTGGTTTCCGGCCCGAAGACGCCGCGGCGAGCTCAGACTGCGTGATGGGTTCCTGGTCGTCGCGCTGTTCTGGTGCGTGATCGGGCTTGCGGGTGCCGTCCCGTTCGCGTTGGCCGATGACCCGCGGATGACCGTGAGCCAGGCGGTCTTCGAGTCGGTGTCGGGCTTCACGACGACCGGCGCGACGGTACTGACGGGACTGGATGCGCTGCCGCGGTCCATCCTGTACTACCGCCAGCAGATCCAGTGGCTGGGCGGGATCGGGATCGTCGTGCTGGCCGTTGCGCTGCTGCCCTTGCTCGGCATCGGCGGCATGCAGATGCTCAAGGCGGAGACGCCCGGGCCGATGAAGGACGCGAAGCTGACACCACGCATCACCGGCACGGCCAAGGCACTGTGGGGCGTATATCTCGTGATCACGCTGGCCGGCGTGCTGGCGTACTGGCTGGCCGGCATGTCGCTGTTCGACGCGGTGAGCCACTCGTTCACCGCCGTATCCACCGGTGGCTACTCGACGCACGATGCCAGCATCGGCTACTTCGGGAGCCCCACCGTCGAACTGGTCTCGATCGTGCTGATGGTGCTGGGCGGCACGAGTTTCTCGTTGCACTTCGTCGCCTGGCGTTATCGCCGCGTGGGCGACTACTGGCGGGACGAGGAGTTTCGCTCTTACGTCGCAATCCTGCTCGCGATCACGCTGTTCACGACGGTCGTGCTGATGTTGACCGGTGCGCACGCCGATCCGGCGGAGGCTGTACGCTCGGCACTCTTCCATGCCGTGTCGGTCCAGACCAGCACGGGTTTCACGACCGAGGACTTCTCGCTCTGGCCGGGTGTGCTGCCAACGCTGCTGATCTTCGCGAGCTTCGTCGGGGGTTGTGCCGGCTCGACCGGCGGCGGAATGAAGGTGATCCGCTGGCTGCTCGTCACCAAGCAGGGCAGCCGCGAAGTCAGCCGGCTCATCCATCCGAGTGCCGAGGTGGTCGTGAAGCTGGGCGGACGACCGATCGACTCCCGCGTGATCGAGGCCGTCTGGGGCTTTTTCGCCATCTACCTGGTCGTCTTCACGCTGCTGATGCTGGCGCTGATGGGGACCGGCGTGGACCAGATCACCGCATTCGGTGCAATCGCGACCTGCATGAACAACCTCGGGCCGGGTCTCGGCGAGGTTGCGACGAATTTCCAGTCGATGAATGCGGCGGGCGAGTGGTTGTGTACACTCGCGATGCTGCTCGGTCGGCTCGAGATTTTCCCGTTGCTGGTGCTGGTCAGCCCGGGCTTCTGGAGGGGTTGAACGCCCACTGACCGCGCCGACGATGCTGGCCCGGAACTGAGGATGAGCTTCGCCGCGATTCAACGGATACTCGGGCTGCTGCTGATGGTCTTCAGCCTGACGATGCTGCCTCCGGTCGGAGTCTCGTACCTGTACCGAGACGGTAGCCACGGCGCCTTCCTGACGGCTTTCCTGTTGCTGCTCGCGATCGGCGCACTGGTCTGGTACCCGGCCCGGCAGGACCGGCGCGACCTGCGACTGCGCGACGCGTTCATGGTCGTGGCGCTCTTCTGGGTCGTGCTCGGCACGGCCGGGGCGCTGCCGCTGGTCATCTCTCCGAAGCCCGTCGTGTCGGTCACTGATGCGATCTTCGAGTCGATCTCGGGTCTCACGACCACCGGGGCCACCGTGCTCACGGGGCTCGAGCATCTGCCCCGTTCGATTCTCTACTACCGGCAGCAGATGCAGTGGCTGGGCGGCATGGGCATCGTGATCCTGGCCGTCGCGCTGCTGCCGATGCTCGGCGTCGGCGGCATGTCGCTGTACAAGGCGGAGACGCCAGGGCCGGTCAAGGACTCGAAGCTCACGCCCCGCGTCACGCAGACCGCGCAGATGCTCTGGGTCGTCTACCTGACGATCACCGTGGCTTGTGCGGGAGGCTACTTCCTGGCCGGCATGGACTGGTTCGACGCGATCGGGCACGCATTCTCGACGGTCTCGATCGGCGGGTTCTCGCACTACGACGCAAGCCTCGGTCACTACGACAACCCCGCGATCGAGGCGGTCGCAATCCTCTTCATGCTGATCGGCGCAACGAACTTCGCGCTGCATTTCACAGCCTGGCGCAGCGGCCGGTTCGGCGCGTACTTCAGCGACCCGGAGTGCGTCGCCTTCCTCAAGTTCATGGCGACGATCAGCCTGATCACGGTGGCCTACCTGCTGGTCGACGGCGACTACGAGGACACGCTGGAACTCGCGATGGACGGCACGTTCCAGGCGATCTCCGTTGGCACGACCTCCGGCTTCACGACCTCGCACTATCACCACTGGCCCGGCGCGCTGCCCGTACTACTGATTTTCGCGTCGTTCGTCGGCGGCTGCGCCGGCTCGACCGCCGGAGGGATGAAGGTGATCCGCGCGCTGCTGCTGATGAAGCAGGGCCGCCGCGAGGTCTTCAGGCTGGTGCACCCGAACGCGATGATGCCGATCCGGATCGGCGGGCGGGCGGTCCCGGCACGGGTCGTGGATGCGGTGTGGGGATTTTTCGCGGTCTACGTCGGATCGTTCGCCGTGCTGTTGCTGCTGCTGATGGTGGCGGGCCTCGACCAGGTCAGCGCCTTCTCAGCGATCGCCGCGACGCTGAACAACCTCGGGCCGGGCCTCGGCGAAGTAGCGCAGAACTATGCGTCGCTGAACGCGTTCGAGAAGTGGGTCTGCGTGCTGGCGATGCTGCTCGGCCGGCTCGAGATCTTCACGCTGCTGATACTCTTGACCGCCACCTACTGGCAGAAGTGAACTGAAGATGGCTCGTTCGAAGCGCTCCAGGGCGACTCGCCGCCGCTGGCAAAAGGGCTTCGCGGTCCTGCTGCTGCTGCTGCTGATCGCGGGGACCGTGATCGTGGCCGTGCTAGGACACCGGATCACCTCGCAGTTCGAGGGTCGACGCTGGACGCTGCCGGCGCGGGTCTATGCGCAGCCGCTGGACCTCTACGTCGGACAGGCGCTTTCGGCCGAGCGGTTCTCCGAAGAGTTGCGGCGACTGGGGTATCTGTCATCCGGGGCGGCCGATCGCCCCGGGACATACCGTCGCCAGGGAAGCCGCGTCGACGTCTACGTGCGCGAGTTCCGCTTTTCGGACGAACTCCAGCCCGCGCAGTCGCTGCGGCTCGATTTCAGGGGCGGCGCGATCAGCGCGCTGCGAGACGTGCAGCGTGACGACGTGCCGGTGGCGCGGCTCGATCCGCTGCTGATCGGCAGCATCTTCCCGACCCACGGCGAGGACCGGATAGTGGTCTCGCCGGACGAGGTGCCGCCGCTGCTGCCGG
>DATIRA010000359.1:0-3976 GCA_035470225.1 Steroidobacteraceae bacterium
GGGGTGCTGTTGATGACAGCGCTGAGGACCAGCGCGGAGGTGAGCACGGCCAGCATCGCGAGGTGTCGATTGAAGGCCCAGAGCCGCGCGAGCAGTCGCGCGAGCGGCTCCAGCGCCCCTGTGACCATCAGGGCGCGCCCCAGGATCATCAGGCAGCAGATCGCGATCAGGGCCTCGTGGCCAAAGGCCGAGAAGATCTGCTGCGGACGGAATTCCCCGTCCGGCCCCTGGAACGGGAACAGGTAGAAGCCCAGGGCCAGCGCCGCAATGATCGTCAGGCTGGTCACGGCGATCGGGATGCGCTCGCGCGTGAACATGATGAACGCGATCACCGTGAAGATGAGCATCGCGGTCGCGTGCGGGCTTAGGGGCAGCTCGGTCATCCGGCCAAGGATACAGGCAAAAAAAGACCCCGCTGTCGCGGGGCCGGGGTCTTCGGGGGCGCTCAGATTCTTTTTCTTTTCGGTTGGTCTTCTTGTCAGCGCCCTACGGTTGGGGTCTTGCTCTCAATCTCCCTGTTCGAATTGTTGTTCCTGATCATCCCCAGCGGACTTGGCTCACTCACACACCTAGTTTGATCACAGCGCCCGTCGTGTCGATCGGCGGGCAATTGAAATCGAGCAAGCCGCGTGCCAACCGAGCGATAGCCTAAGGCAATCAAGCGGTTACGCGATTCCTGCCGAGGCGGGGCCGGCTCGTCAGCCGCTGTCGCGGCAAAATCGTAAAGAATGCCGACGGATGCGGACATGCGCCGCCCGCCTCGCCCCGAAAGGGGACAGATTTATTTGAACCAAATAAATCTGTCCCCTTTAAAAGGCGTTGATGCCGGTCAGCTGCCGGCCTAGCGTGAGCTGGTGAATGGTCTCGGTGCCCTCGTAGGTGATCACGCTCTCGAGATTGAGTGCGTGTCGTATCGGCACGTACTCGGCGCTGATTCCGGCGCCACCGAGGATGTCGCGCGCATCACGTGCCACGTCCAGCGCCATGCGGCAGTTGTTCCACTTCGCAAGCGAGACCTGTGACGGAGACATCCGGCCCTCATCCTTCAGCCGGCCGAGTTGCAGCGACAGCAACTGCGCGGCCGTGATCCTGCGCGCCATGTCGGCCAGGCGGATCTGGATCGTCTGCGTCGCGGCGAGCGGACGACCGAACAGCACGCGTGTCTGCGTGTAGTCGAGCGCCTGCGCGAGGCAGGCCTGGGCCGCGCCGATCACGCCCCAGGTGATCCCGTAGCGCGCCTGCGTCAGGCAGGACAGCGGCGCCTTGATGCCGACCGCGCTGCCGGGCAGCAGGTTCGCCTCCGGTACCACGACATCCTCGAGAAAGATCGCGCCGGTCGACGAGGCGCGCAGCGAGAACTTCTTCTCGATCTCCGGTGCGGCCAGGCCCCGGGCGCCCTTCTCGACCAGGAAGCCGCGAATGCCTTCCTCCGTCTTCGCCCAGATCACGAACAGGTCCGCTATCGGCGAGTTGGTGATCCACATCTTCGCGCCGTTCAACACCCAGTCGCCGCCGCGCCGCCTGGCGTGCGTCTTCATGTTCGCGGGGTCCGAGCCCCCCTGTGGCTCCGTGAGCCCGAAGCATCCGATCACTTCTCCCTGCGCCATGCGCGGCAGGTACAACTGCTTCTGCTCCTCGCTGCCGTAGGTGTGGATCGGGTACATGCAAAGGCTCGACTGCACCGACACGAAGCTGCGAAGTCCCGAGTCCCCGCGCTCGAGCTCCTGGCAGGTGAGGCCGTAGCTCACCGAGTTCATACCGGCGCACCCGTAGCCCTCCAGCGAGCTGCCGAACAGCCCGAGCGCAGCGAGTTCCGGCACGAGTTCACGCGGGAACGTGTGGTCCTCGAAGTGACGCTGGATCACCGGTAGGACCTGCTCGTCGACGAGCCGGGCGACCGAGTCCTGCACCATCTGCTCCTCCTCGGAGAGCAGGCCACGGACGTCGTACAGGTCGAGCGGGTCGAGCGCGCGGCCCGGGTTTTTTCTGGCGTTCACATCGACGGGGGACACGGCCACGGTAATGCTCCTGGTTCGGGCGGCGGAGGCGATCCCGCTATTGTCCGCAAGCGATGTGCCCGGCGCAAAGAAAGCGGGCCGGCCGCGCGAGGTCGCCCATCCAGTCCCTGCCGGGCCCCGCCTCAGCCCGCGCTCATCCCGAGCGCCGCCAGCAGCTCGTCGGCGCGTTTCTTCACCGAGACACCCAGCGCGACGGCCTGCTCGAGCTCGCCGACGGCGTGCGCGGCCGTCGCGCGGGTCCATAGATCGCTCGTTTCGGCGAATTGCGCCTGAACCGATTGCAACTGCTCTGCGCTGATCCCGTCCGGCAGCTTCCTCGCCTTCGCGAGAACGCTGACCCGCGCATCGATCGCGGCAAGAAGCCCGGGCAACGTCGTAATCAACGTAGCCCATTCCGCCGCATGCGCCTCCATCGCGGCCTGCCTCGCAGCCGAGGCCTCAAAGGCGAGCGCCTCGGCCTGCGCGAGCGCCGCCGGTGCGGCCGAGAGCACACCCTTGTAGTCCTGCTTGTCGAACATGGTTTTCAGGTTCGCGATCTGAGTCTCGACCGCGCGCACCCGGCCGGGGATGTACTTGGTGGCATCGCTGCCAGACGCAGCCAGCGCAGCCTCGACGTCGGCGATCGCCTTGCGGGCCGGCTCCATCCGGTTCGCGCACCCGGCCGTCAGCAGCGCGGCGAGCGCGAGCGTAAGCAGGCCAGCAAACAACGAGCGGGTCTTCATGGCCGACTCCTGCGAACGGGTGAGGGACAGGGCTGTTCAGCGTCTGCGAAGCCCGTCGCCGACCTGGATTCGGCCAGCGTCGGACGGTGCGTCCTGCCGTGCCCTCCGAATTCCAGTAAACCAAATTCCGATTCGTCCGGCGAGATGCCTCGCGCGCTATCTTAGCGTCTTTGCATCCCCCGACGGGCCGAGGCCGAACAACCCCGGATGCGCTGCTGCTATCACGTCGATTACTTCCTGCCGCTGCCGGCCGGGCATCCTTTCCCGATGGCCAAGTACCCGCTTCTTTACGAGCGCCTGGTCGCGAGCGGAAACCTGGATCCCCGGTGCGTCATCGAGCCAGGCGAATGCAGCCTCGACGATCTTCGGCTGGTGCACACTGCCGCGTACCTCGAGCAACTGTCAGCCGGAACCCTGGACGCCGCCGGGCAGCGTCGCATCGGCGTACCCTGGTCGCCGAAGCTGTGGCGGCGATCGCGGCTCGCGGCGCAGGGAACGCTCGAGGCTGCGAGGGCTGCGCTCGCGGACGGAGTTGCGGGCAACCTGGCAGGCGGAACCCACCATGCTTTTGCGGATCACGGCGAAGGCTTCTGCGTGCTGAACGACGTCGCCGTAGCGATCCGCGTGCTGCAGAGAGACGGCCTGATCGGACGCGCACTGGTCGTGGACCTCGACGTGCACCAGGGCAACGGCACCGCCGCGATCTTCGAGGACGACCCCGACGTTTTCACGTTCTCGATGCACGGTGAGCGGAACTACCCGACCCGCAAGTCGCGTTCCACGCTGGACGTGGGCCTGCCGGATGGGACCGGTGACGGGGCGTACCTCGAGGCGCTGGAGCGGAACCTGTCCGGGATTCTCGATCGCTTCTCGCCGCAGATCGTGTTCTATCTCGCCGGCGTCGATCCGGCTGCCGGCGACCGTTACGGCCGCCTCGCCCTGTCGGATTCGGGCCTGCGCCGGCGCGACCGGCACGTGCTCGAGCGTTGCGCCTCGCTGGGCCTGCCGGTGGTGCTGACGATGGCTGGCGGCTATGCGGTCACGCCGCTTCGAACCGCCGAGCTGCACGCAATCTTGTTCGAAGAGGCCGCAGCTGCCCGGCGCGTCGACGTTGCCGTTTGAGCCCGGGCGAGTGATCATTGCCGCCCGCGTGCGATCACGGGGTCGGGCCGCGAGGCCGGATCCGACGCACCCACTGGCAAGTCGAGGAGTTACCGATGATTCGATCGAGGACAG
>DATIRA010000360.1:0-7282 GCA_035470225.1 Steroidobacteraceae bacterium
TGGTGATGCGTGTCGACGTGCACGATGTCGTTGAACTTCGTGACCGACCAGAAGGGACCGAACGGGCTGTCGGCGAGGTAATGCACCGGGTCCTCGCGGCGCAGCCGCTCGAAATACGGGCGCCAGCGATCGGTCTCGAAGAGCCGCGGATCGCTTACATCGAGTTCCTCCAGCGGCGTTTCCCGTGGATCCTGCAGCGGGCCGCTGTGCACTCGCGGAGACTGGTTCATAAACATGCGCTCCTGGGCCGGTGCGGCCGGGCTCTACATCTGGTGTTCTGGAAGCGTGACGACCAGTCCGTCGAGGTCGTCGGTCAGCGTGATCTGGCAGGCCAGCCGCGAAGTCGGACACCTGTCCGGTCGCATCGCGAGCATCGCCTCCTCCATCTCGTCCGCGCTGCCGGCGAGCCCGGACCAGGCAGCGTCGACGATGACGTGGCAGGTGCCGCAAGCGCATGAGCCGCCGCAGTCCGCGTCGATGCCGGGGACCATGTTGTCCATCGCAGCCTGCATCAGCGTGATGCCGGCGGGCGCCTCGACCTGGCGAACCTCGCCCGAGAACTCGACGAACGTGACCTTGACCACAGCGATCTCCCCTCTGTCGTGTCGCGGCTGGGCGGATGCACGATTCTACCGACGGACAGGCCCGGCCATCACTGCACCGCGTGCGGCGCCCGGCGATCGCTCCAGGGCATCGCCTGCTCGAGCTGGGAGGCGAGACGAAACAGCGTCGCTTCGTCTCCAACCTTCGCTGTGAACAGCATCCCCATCGGCAGCCCGTCGTCGGTCCAGTGCAGCGGCAGGCTGATCGAGGGCTGGCCCGTCACGTTCGCGATCATCGTGAAAGGCGCCGAGTCGAAGGTCGGCTGGAAGGCCTCGATGATCTTGGCGCGCTGGCTCAGCAACGCGCTGCCCGGCAGCGCGCCCACCACCTTCATGGCCTGTCGCTGCATGTTCGTGAGCTTGTAGGCACCGATCGGGAGCGGTGGTACGCCGACCGTCGGCGTCAGCAGCACGTCGAAGCCGGCCGACCAGCTGAGCCACTGCCGGGAGAAGAGCTGCATGAACCAGACGGCTTCCGCGATGTCGGCCGCGGATTGCGCCTCGCCCATCCTGTTCAGTATCCAGGTGGCGAGTTCGACATCGTCGCTGGTCGCAGCGCGGCCGCGAAGCTTCGAGCCGGCTCGCAATGTTGCCGCGACGTCTGCGGCCACCAGCGCCGCGTAGGCCTCGACGAAGGGTTGCGAGTCCAGAGGCAGGTGCACTTCGACCAGCTCGTGACCCAGCGCGCCGAGCTGCGCGGTCACCGTCTCAAGCGCCTTGCGATTCTCGGCGTGCAGCGCCGTGCCGAGTCCGGGGTCGAAACTGAACGCTATGCGCAGACGCCCCGGCTCTCGCCGGACTTCCTCGAGATACGGCCGCTCGGCCGGTGCGAGTTGCAGCAACTGGCCGGGATAGGAGCCCGCCGTCGCATCGAGCAGTGCGGCGCTGTCGCGAACGGTCCGGGAAACGACGTGCTCGCCGATGAATCCCCACCAGACGTCCGGCGCCTGCGGGCCGGAGGGGTTCCGCCCACGGCTCGGCTTCAGACCCACGAGACCGCAATTCGAGGCCGGAGTGCGGATCGAGCCGCCGCCGTCGTTGGCGTTCGCCGCCGGCACGATGCCTGCCGCGACGGCGGCCGCCGAACCGCCGCTCGAGCCGCCGGGCGTGCGCTCCAGGTTCCAGGGGTTGCGCGTCGGCCCGAACAGCTCCGGCTCCGTAACGTTAGTGACGCCGAGCTCCGGTGTGTTCGTCTTGCCGAAGATCACGAGACCCGCTGCCTTGTAGCGGCGCGTGAGCTCCTCGTCCTCAGCGGGCACGAAGTCCTCGAAGAGCCTCGACCCGCAGCGCATCGGCTCACCGGCATACGCGGTCATCAGGTCCTTGATCAGGAACGGGACGCCGCGCAGCGGACCGGCAGGCAGGCCTGCCGCGATCGACTCGCGTGCCCGACCTTCCATCAGGTGTATCACCGCGTTGATGCTCGGGTTCACCGCGGCCGTCCGCGCCAGGGCTTCCTCGAGCAGTTCCTCCGCGGTGATCTGCCCGGTCCTCACGAGCTCCGCCAATGCCACGCAGTCATGGCGGCCATAGTCCGCAATCATCGCCGAATACCTCCGCTGCGCCCTCAGCCACGCATGATGACGAGATCCATGGCAAATGACGAGTCCGCCGGCGCGGAAGCCCTTGCAGCGCGGCGCCGCGGGACCGAGACTCTGCACCGGCCCGTTGCCAGACTTGCGAGGACGGTACAGCAATGATCATTCGAACCGCCGGCGCTGCGCTGGCCACGTTCGCGAGCCTGTCGCTCGCGGTATCAGTGAACGCGGCGGACGGCTCGGCCGCGCATGGCGTGGCCACCGTCGACGGCGCGCGTATCGCGGCAGCGGATAGAGAGCCCGGCAACTGGCTGGCGCACGGACGCACCTACGGCGAACAGCGTTTCAGCCCGCTCGCGCGGATCAATGACGGAAACGTCGACGGCCTCGGACTCGCCTGGTCGTTCGCAACCGGGACATTGCGTGGCCTGCAGGCCAGCCCGATAGTCGTCGACGGCACGATGTTCACGACCGGCGTATGGAGCGTGGTGTGGGCGCTGGATGCGAAGACCGGCGAGCTTCTGTGGACCTACGACCCCCAGGTACCACGCGAGTGGGGGCGCTACGCCTGCTGCGACGCGGTGAACCGCGGCGTCGCGGTGTGGAAAGGCGCGGTGTACGTCGCGACGCTGGACGGACGGCTGGTTTCGCTGGACGCGGACACCGGCGCGAAGCGCTGGGAAGTGAACACGATCGACCGCAGCAAGCCCTACACGATCACCGGTGCGCCGCGGATCGTGAAAGGGAAGGTACTGATCGGCAACGGCGGAGGCGAGTACGGCGTACGCGGCTACTTCTCGGCCTACGAGGCGGACAGCGGCAAACTCGCCTGGCGCTTCTATACGGTGCCGGGCAACCCGAAGGACGGCTTCGAGCACCCCGAGCTCGAGCGCGCCGCGAAGACCTGGAGCGGCGAATGGTGGAAGCACGGCGGCGGCGGCACAGTCTGGGACTCGATGGCCTACGACCCGGAGCTCGACACCTTGTACGTCGGCACCGGCAACGGTTCGCCCTGGGCCCGTGACATCCGCTCGCCGGGCGGTGGCGACAACCTGTTCCTGTCCTCGATCCTCGCGCTGGACCCGGACACCGGTCGCCTCAAGTGGCATTACCAGGTCACGCCGGCGGACAACTGGGACTACACCGCGACCCAGCACATCATCCTCGCGGACCTCGAGATCGGCGGAAAGACCCGCAAGGTGCTGATGCAGGCGCCGAAGAACGGCTTCTTCTATGTGCTGGACCGCGTGACGGGGGAGTTGCTCTCGGCCGACAAGTACATCCCGGCGACCTGGGCCAGCCATGTGGACCTCGGTACCGGCCGGCCGGTGGAGTTGCCGGTAGCGAACTACAGCAAGGAAACGCGGTTGATCGTGCCGGCCGCATTCGGTGGCCACAACTGGCATCCGATGGCGTTCAATCCCATGACCGGGCTCGTCTACATACCGGCGATGCAGCCGATGGGCATCTATCCGCCCTCGGAGGAGTTCAAGAAGACCGGCAAGTACACGCGTCGGGACATGTTCTGGAACCCGGGCATCGACTGGAACGCCTATACCGACACGATCTACGCGCTGATGGAGAAGTCCGGCGGCGCGCTGCCACCCGACCGCGGTTACCTGAAAGCCTGGGACCCGGTTCAGAAGAAGACCGTCTGGGAGATCGGGCATCCGGCGTTCTGGAACGGCGGCCTGCTCACGACGGCGGGCAACCTGCTGTTCCAGGGGACCGGTGATGGGCGATTCGTCGCCTATGCGGCGGACACCGGCAAATCGCTCTGGGCGATCCCGACCATGATCGGCATCATCGCGCCGCCGATCACCTACGAGGTCGACGGCGAGCAGTACGTCGCGGTGATGGCAGGCTACGGCGGCGCCGGAGCCGTGACGGGCGGCGATCCGCGCACGATGGCTTCCGGCAGGTACCTGAACGAGGGCCACGTGCTGGCCTTCAAGCTGGGCGGCAAGGCGCAGCTGCCGCGCATCGCCGAGAAGAACGCGGCGATCCCGGCGCCGCCGGCGATCGAGGCCACCGCGGCCCAGGTCGAGAACGGCAAGTACCAGTACGGCGCCAGCTGCATGGTCTGCCACGGCGCGCTGGCCGTGTCGGGCGGGGTGGTGCCGGACCTGCGCATGCTGAGCGCCGAGAAGCACTCGATCTTCAAGGAGATCGTCTACGACGGCGTGATCCACAGTGCCGGCATGCCGCGGATGGGCGACCTGATCAGCGAGCAGGACGTGCGCGACATCCAGGCCTATGTGATCTCGAGGGCGAACGAGGACCGCGCGGCTGCGGCCGCGGCGGCAGACTCGAAGTAGCTTTCGAGCCCGGGCAGCACTTCACCCGCCCTCCGCGCCGACATCGGGAGCGGGCGGCGCTGCCTGTTCGTATCGGTCTCAGTTGTTCTTGGCGCCCTGTTCCACCCAGCGGCGGATGATCTCGATCTCCTGCTTGGTCATCTGCGGAGCACCCGCGTGGGGCATCTTGATCGACGGGTCCGCACGGCCTTCGATCAGCATCACCAGCGCGCTGGTGAGTGGATCTCCGGGCAGCACGACCGGACCGTACTTGGTGCCCTGCATCAGCGACTCGTATCCCTGCAGGTCGAAGCCGCTGGCCTGGTAACCGAGCTGCCCGGGCATGTGGCATGCCTGGCAATACTTTTCGAGCAGCGGTGCCACGTCGGCGCTGTAGCTCACCGTGGCTTGCTGCTTCGATGCACATGCCGCCGTCATGAGGGCGATGACCGCCAGCGAGCAGGTTGCAAGAATCTGGGGTCTCATCGGGCTCCTCCGCGAGCGATCCGGATCTCGTGACACGCTGTTCCGTGCCCGGGCTTGGGACAATCCGCTTTTCTACCTAGTCCTGGGGCCCCGACGGCCAGATCCGACGAAAAGTCAGGTTGATGCGCTCGCCGACCCGGACGGTCGTTTTCGGCACGCAGTGGCGCCAGTGGTGCTGGGTCTCGCCCGACATCAGCAACAGGCTGCCGTGCCCGAGATCGAGGTTCAGCGCCTCTGTCTTGCGCCGCCGATGCTGCAGGCGGAAACGACGCGTCGCGCCGAACGATACGGAGGCGATCTGAGGATCGCGACCAAGCTCGGGCTCGTCGTCGGAATGCCACCCCATGCTGTCCCGGCCGTCCCGGTACAGGTTCAACAGCACGCTGTTGAACGCGGCACCGGTCAGCGCCTCGATGCGCGCGCGGATCTCGAGTAGCGGAGCGGTCCACGGCCGAGGCTCGTGCCGGGTTCCCGAATACGTGTAGCTGGCGAGCGGGTCCCCATGCCAGGCGACGAGTCGCGGCACCAGGCGGCGCCGGCCGAAGATCAGGATCTCCTCCTGCTGCCATTCGATGCCTTGGCGGAGTTCCAGCAGCAGCCGGTCCGAATACCGCGGGTCGAAGGCGCAGCCCCAGTAGCGGAGTCGCCCATCCGCGATGATCGGCTCGCAGACGGCGACCGCGGGCGGGATCGCTTCCATGTGCCTAGGATGACCCGGACCGAACCGCGACGCACGATTTCAGGGACCTGCGCGGCGACTCAGCGCTGGTCGGATTCCCTGCTATGATGTTGCGGCGCAGCATCAATGGAAACAACCCATGCCGAGTCTCCGTGCCCGAATGACGAATGTGTTCCTGCGGCTGACGACCAAGTCGGTTTGGCGGCCCGGGCTCGACATCCAGCAGATCCGCGCGCACACGGCCCGGATGGATGCCCGCCTCGGCAAGCGCGCCCTGCCCGTGGACCGAGAGGACCTCAGCATCGAGGGCATACCGGCGAGCTGGTTCGGGCCACGGGAATCGGGCGCCCGGGGGACGCTGCTGTACCTGCACGGGGGTGCGTGGTGCCTGCACCTGCCGGCCGTCTACCAGCGGCTCGCCACGACGCTCGCGAACCTGACCGGGATGCGGGTGCTGCTGGTGGACTACCGGCTCGCGCCGGAGCACAGGTTCCCGGCCGGACCGGACGACTGCCTGACGGTCTATCGTTGGCTGATCGAGCAGGGCTACGGCGCACGGCCCCTGGCGCTCGCGGGCGACTCGGCCGGTGGCAGCCTGAGTCTCGTCACGATGATGCGGGCACGGGACCTGGGGTTGCGGCTGCCGGATTGTGCGGCACTGTTGTCGCCTTCGACGGACCTGACGATGTCCGGCGCATCGGCGCGCTACAACGCCGACGCGGACCCGATGTTCTCGCCGGCCGCCGGGGACCTGCTGCCCGACGTGTACTGCCCCGGCGTTGATCGCAACGACCCGCTGCTCTCGCCGTTGTTCGGCGACTGGGCCGGGCTCCCACCGTTACTGTTCCATGCGGGCTCGACCGAGATGCTGCTCGATGATTCGATCCGCGCTCAGGATCGCGCCCGCCAGGCCGGCGTCGAGGCGGAGATCGAGGTCTGGCGCGAACTGCCCCACGTGTTCCAGGTGTTCCACTGGATCCCGGAGTCGCGGCTCGCCTTGCAGGCCATAGCGGACTTCATCAGTTCGCGGGCGATCGACGCACGACCGTCCCTGGAGCAGACCGCACCGGCCTACTCGCTCGAGCCCGTGGTCGGAGACGGGATCACGCGACAGGCGCTCTAGCGCCGGCCGACGAAACTGCCCACCTCGGCCAGCGCTCGGTCGGCGTCGGCGAGCATCCCGGCGTGTGTCTGGAAGACGTGCCAGCGCCCTGGATAGATCGACAGTATTGACTCCACGCCCGCGTCCACGAGCCCGGCGTGCAGGCGCTGCGAGTCCGGCAACAGGACTTCGTCCGAGCCGACCTGGATCAGCGTCGGCGGAAACCCGCTCAGGTCACCGAACACCGGCGAGGCCAGCGGGTCCCGCGGGTCGTGACCGCGCAGGTAGTAGCCGGCGCACTCCGCCACCCACGGCCGGGTGATCATCGGCTCGCCGGGCGGCTCCGGCCCAAGCTCGGCCAGGCTCAAGTCCGTCCACGGCGAAAACAGCACCAGCGCCGAGGGCAGTGGACGGCCGAGATCCCTCAGGCGCAATGTCGTCGCTGCGGTGAGCCCGCCGCCGGCCGAGTCGCCGGCGATCACTAGATCAGCGGGCTCGTGCCCGTCGGCCAGCAGTCCCTCGTAGGCTGCAACCGCGTCCTCGAGCGCGGCCGGGAACGGGTGCTCAGGCGCAAGCCG
>DATIRA010000361.1:0-4647 GCA_035470225.1 Steroidobacteraceae bacterium
GACTGGGGCGAGTCCGCGGTACGCGAGGGAGCCAGCCTCTCGAGCAGCCAGGCACTGGAACTGGGGGTGATCGACCTGGTCGCGGGCGACCTGCCCGAGCTGCTGAAGGCGATCGATGGTCGCGAGGTCAAGCTGCAGTCCCGTTCGGTCGAGTTGCGAACCGAGGGTGCGGTACTGAGAACCGTCGAGCCCGACTGGCGGACCGACCTGCTCTCGCTGCTAACGAACCCGAACGTCGCCTACCTGCTGATGCTGATCGGCATCTACGGGCTGCTGCTCGAGGGCTACAACCCCGGTGCAATCGTGCCGGGCGTCGTCGGCGCAATCTCGTTGCTGCTCGCGCTTTTCGCATTCCAGGTCCTCTCGGTCAACTACGCGGGACTCGCGTTGATCGCGCTCGGCGTCGTGCTGATCGTGGCAGAGACGTTCGTGCCGTCGTTCGGCGCGCTCGGGCTCGGCGGCATCATCGCCTTCGTGATCGGCTCCGTCATGCTGCTCGACGACGAGGTACCGGGCTTCGGCATCGCGTGGCAGGTGATCGGCATGATGGCCTTCGCCGGCGCGCTGGTGCTGCTCGCGATCGTTTCGTTCGCGGTGCGCGCCAGGCGCCGACCCGTCGTCAGTGGCGCGGAGGGACTGCTCAACGAGCGGGCCGAGGCACTGCAATCCTTCGACGAGCGAGGCAGCGTGCGCGTCCACGGGGAAACCTGGGACGCGGTGAGTCGCGCGCCGATACGGCAGGGCCAGCGCCTGCGCATCGTCAGGGTGGACGGCCTGACGCTGGAAGTGGAACCGATTAAGGACTGACCCTGGAGGAACCCCTGATGCTGGGACTGAATTTCGCCACGCTGGCATTCGTCGTCGTTCTGCTGATCGTGCTGGCTACACAGATCTTCAAGATCCTGAACGAATACGAACGCGGCGTGATCTTCACCTTCGGCCGTTTCACCGGGGTCAAGGGGCCCGGCCTGATCATCCTGATCCCGCTGATCCAGCGCATGGTCAAGGTGGACCTGCGTGTCGTCGTGCTCGACGTGCCGACACAGGACGTGATCTCCCGTGACAACGTATCGGTGAAAGTCAACGCGGTCGTCTACTTCCGGATCGTCGATCCGGCCAAGGCGATCATCCAGGTCGCGAATCCCTTCGAGGCCACGAGCCAGCTGGCACAGACGACGCTGCGGTCGGTGCTCGGCCAGCACGAGCTCGACGAGATGCTGTCCCAGCGGGACAAGCTCAACTCCGACATCCAGCGGATCCTCGACCAGGCGACCGACGCCTGGGGCATCAAGGTGGCGAACGTCGAGATCAAGCACGTGGATCTCGACGAGAGCATGATCCGCGCGATGGCGAAGCAGGCCGAGGCCGAGCGTACGCGGCGCGCGAAGATCATCCACGCCGAGGGCGAGAAGCAGGCGGCCGCACAGCTGGTCGAGGCGGCCGCGACGCTGGGCGAGGAGCCCGCCGCGCTGCAGCTCCGTTATCTGCAGACGCTGGCTGACCTCTCCAGCGAGAAGACGACGACGATCGTCTTCCCGATTCCGATAGACATCGTTAAGCCTTTCATCGACGCAGGCAAAGACTGAGCGGCCGTCGCTCAGCCCTTTTCGGCTTCCTGCCGGGCCAGAGCGAGCTGTCGCTCGAGCCGCTGCTCCGAAACGGGCATCAGCGTCCGCAGTTCCTGTGCGAACAGCGAGACACGGAATTCCTCGATCATCCACCTGAGGCGATCGAGTTCGGCGCCGGCCGCGTCGGCCGATGCGGCTGCCTGCAGCGAGCGCAAGGCGGCTGCGAACGGCGCCACTCGCGCGGCGAGCTTGCGGTCCCGGGCGAGATCTGCGCGCAGCCGTTCCACCCGCCGGGCCGCCGCCCGCAGGTATTTCGGGAGCTGACCAAACCACGGCTCCGGCGTCTCGCTGACCCAGCCCGGGGCCAGCAGCGCATCGGTCTCGGCGCGGACCTCGGCGCAAGGCGCGTCGAAAGCCGGGGCCTGCAGCTGCCCGAGCAGCGCTCGCAACTCCTTTTGGGCGAGAAGCGCATCGCGCAGGATGCGCGTCACCTCGAGGCCAGCCTCGTGGACCCCTGCCCGCCCCGCGTCGATCAACCGGTCGAATTCCGCCGCGTCACCGGGCATCCGGTCGGCCGAGCCGAGCACGGCCACCTCGACGGCCCGATCCGCGGCTGCCTCGATCAGCGCACGGCCCTGGCCCGCGGCCGCAATCAGCAGCGTCAGCTCGCGATCTGCCGCGACCTGCCGCAGCACGAGATCGCGCTGCTGCGGCAGCGCGAGCGCTGCGAGCCTTACCACGCCGCGCCGCGTCGCGCGCCGTGCCTGGGCAGCGCTGGCAAAGAGTTCCAATCTTGCGGATGAACCCTCATCGGCGATGCCCGGGTAGAGCGTGAGCTTCAGCCCGCCGCTCTCGACCACGCATTGCTCCGGCAGCTCGCCGAAGTCCCAGCTGCGAACGCCCGAGCGCTGCCAGCGCCCACCGCGGCCAGCCGCGGAAGCCGCAGCGCGCCCCGCTCCCTGGAGCGCCCGCCGCAGTGCCGCGAGGTCCCGACCCGTACGCAGCACCCGGCCCTCGTTGTCGCGAACCCGCAGGTTGAAGCTCAGGTGCCGTGGCAACTCCACGGCCCGCAGCAGTTCGGGATCGACCGCCGTCCCGGCCTCCCGGGTCAGGAAGTCCGCGAGAGGCTCCGCCAGCGACCCCGTTGCCTGCACCTCCAGTGTCCCGAGGAAGCGCTGCGTGGCATCGGGAATCGGCACGATCGCGCGCCGCAGTGGCTTCGGCAGGCCGCGCAGCATGGCCGTCACCTTCTCCGGCAGCAGGCCGGGCACGAGCCACTCGAGCCGTTCGGCGTCGATCACCGGCAGCAGTGGCAACGGCAGGTCGAGGCTTACTCCGTCCTCGGAATCCGTCGGGTCGAACAGATAGCTGAGCGGAAGTGAATTGCCATCCACTGCCAGGCTCTCCGGATAGTCCGCCTCGCGGATCGGCGGCAACGGCCGCGCCAGCAGCACTTCGTCAGGTGCCTCCAGCAGCGACTGCAGACGGCGTCCCTGGTTGCGCCACCATCTTTCGAAACTTCCGCGGCTCCCCACCTCGACCGGGATGCGCTCTGCATAGAACGAGGCGAGCCGGTTGTCCGGGGCAAGCAGATCGCGGCGCCTGAGCTTTGCTTCGAGGCGCTCGATCTGTATGCGCCGCCGCGCGTTGCGTTCGAGGAAGGACGCCCGGACACAAGGGCGGTCCGACAGTAGCCCTTCCTCGATGAACAGCCGGTGCGCGGCGACGGGGTCGACGGACCCGAGGCTGACCCGGCGGCCGCTGCTGAGGATCCGGCCATAGAGACTGACCGTCTCGCGCAACACGCCCATGCCCCGCGCGGCGTCCCACTCGGCATCGGCATAGGTTCGCTTGACCAGGTGCGCCGCCGCCGACTCGATCCAGGACGGCTGCACTTGCGCCACGGTGCGGGCGTAAAGCCGGTGTGTCTCGACCAGGCTGGCGGCGACGATCCAGCGCGGGTTGCGTCGCTGCAACGGCGTACCGGGTGCGATGACGAAGCGCGTGTCGCGGGCCCCGAGGTAGGTCCGGCCTTCGTCGAGTACACCGATCCCGCCGAGGAAGCCGGTCAGGATCGCCTGGTGCAGCACCGACGGTGGCACCGGCGCCTGCGGCTCTCTCATGGGCTCCGGCCTGATCAGCTCACTGAGCTGCGAATGCAGGTCCAGCCATTCGCGCATTCGCGGGTAGGAGAGAAAGTTCTCCTTGCACCAGTGGCGCAGCGCTCGCGTCGGACCGACTGCCGCGGCCCTGTAGCCACCCCACAGGTTCAGTATCCCAATGAAGTCGGAGCGCTCGTCGGCGAAGCTGGCGTGGCGCTCGTCGGCCTGCTCGGTCCGGTCCGACGGGCGTTCGCGAGGGTCCTGGATGCTCAGGAACGCAGCGATCACGAGCAGCTCGGACAGGCATCCGCTGCGTTTGCCCTCCAGCAGGATCCGCGCGAGCCGCGGGTCCACCGGCAGTGCGGCCATCTGCCGGCCGAGCCGCGTGATGCGGCGTTCGCCGTCGACGGCACCGAGCTCCACCAGCAGGCGGTAGCCGTCGCTCAGCAGTCGCGCGTCCGGTGGGTCCAGGAACGGAAAATCTTCGGGGTTCCCGAGCGACAGCGCGGCCATCTGCAGGATCAGGCTAGCGAGGTTCGTGCGCAGTATCTCCGGGTCCGTGAACTGCGGCCGCTCGTCGTAGTCTTGCTCGGAATACAGCCGGATGCAGATGCCCTCCCCTTCGCGACCGCAGCGCCCCTTGCGCTGGTCTGCGCTCGCCTTGGAGACAGGCTCGATCGGCAGGCGCTGGAACTTCGCGCGGGGGCTGTAGCGGCTGATGCGCGCGAGCCCGGAATCGACCACGAAGCGCACGCCGGGAATTGTCAGCGAGGTCTCCGCGACGTTGGTCGCGAGGATCGCGCGGCGCCGGGCGTGAGCCGCGAACACCCGCTCCTGCTCGGGCGCCGAGAGTCTCGAGTACAGCGGCAGCACGTCCCGCTCGCCGCGGCCACCGCGCGCCAGCTGATCGCGTACCTCCATGATCTGCTTTTCGCCGGGCAGGAATACCAGCACGTCGCCGGCGATGCCGCGTGAAT
>DATIRA010000362.1:0-3751 GCA_035470225.1 Steroidobacteraceae bacterium
CCTCTACCTGCTCGGGGAAGACTGGCGCATCGCCGGCATTTCTGGCTTCACGGTGCGGCCGCCGCGCGCCCGGCGCGAGAAGCCGAGAGTCTCGGCCTTCACCAGCGCGAAGCTCGAGCGGATCGAGGCGCTGGAACCGGACCTCGTGCTCGCGTTCTCGGACCTGCAGGCGGAGATCGGCGCCGAACTCGCGCGGCGTGGCTTCGACGTGCACGTCTTCAACCAGCGCAGCGTGGTGCAGATCCTGGGCATGATCCGCATGCTCGGCGGAATGGTCGGCTGTGAGTCGCGGGCCCGGGCACTCGCCCGCCGACTGGAGGCGGGGCTCGAGCAGATACGCGAAGCTGCATCGCTGCTGCCGCGCCGGCCCAGGGTCTATTTCGAGGAGTGGGACGAGCCGCAGATCTCGGCGATCCGCTGGGTGTCGGAGCTGGTGGAGATCGCGGGCGGCGAGAACGTCTTCGCGGAGCTTGCCGCCGAGTCGCTGGGCAGGGACCGCATCATCCGTGACCCGCTGGAAACAGTGCGTCGTGCGCCGGAGATCATCTTCGGCTCCTGGTGCGGCAAGAAGTTCAGCCCCCGCGCGGTCCGGGAGCGGCCGGGCTGGGCCGACGTTCCGGCGGTCCGTGATGGCGAGCTGCACGAGGTGAAGTCGTCGATGATCCTGCAGCCGGGGCCCGCGGCACTGACCGATGGCGTGCGGGAGCTCCACCGGGTGATCGCGAACTGGTCGCGGCTCAGCTCGTGAGGCGCCGCAGCGCCTCCTCGTATCGCTGGCTCGTCCCCCGGATGACTTCCGCTGGCAGGTGGGGCGCCGGTGGCGTCTTGTCCCAGTCCAGGGTCTCGAGGTAGTCGCGCACGTACTGCTTGTCGAACGACGGCGGGCTGGATCCGGGCCGATAGCTGTCCACCGGCCAGAAGCGTGAGGAGTCCGGGGTCAGGGCCTCGTCGATCAGTATCAGGCGGCCCTGCGGGTCGGTGCCGAACTCGAATTTCGTGTCCGCGATGATGATGCCACGCTCGAGAGCGTGTGCGGCCGCGTAGCGGTACAGCTGCAGTGCCGTATCGCGCATCCGTCCGGCGAGTTCCGGGCCGATAGCAGAGATGACCTCGCTGAAGCCGACGTTCTCGTCGTGCATCCCGCGCTCGGCCTTGGTCGCGGGGGTGAAGATCGGTTCCGGCAGCCGCTCCGCCATGCGTAGCCCCGGGGGCAGGGGGATCCCGCAGACGGCACCACTGCGCTGGTAGTCCTTCCATCCGGACCCGATCAGGTAGCCGCGCACGACCGCCTCGACCGGCAGTGCATCGAGTTTTCGCACGACCACGCTGCGGTCGGCGATCAGCGCCCGTTCGGCCGGGTCCGGCACCACCTGTTCGAGCGGGACCGCTGCGAGGTGATTCGGGATGATCTGCCCGGTGCGATCGAACCAGAAACTGGAGATCCGTGTCAGTACGCGGCCCTTGCCGGGAATGGGGTCGGGCAGCACCACGTCGAACGCGCTCAGGCGGTCGGTCGTGACGATCAGCATGTGCTCGTCATCGACGGCGTAGAGGTCCCGGACCTTGCCCTGGTGCAGCCGCTCGAGGCCACTCAGGCTGGACTCGTGCATTGGCGGGGAAATCGTGTTCGCGCTGGACATGGCTTCGCTCCGGGTGAGGTCGCCCGCCTCGCAGCAACAGGCTGATACCATAGGCTTTCGGGGCGGCCACCGAGTTTTGCAGGCGCGTTCCCCGACGGTCAAGGAATCCATGAGCTGGTACGGAAAGATCATCGGCGCGATCCTCGGCGCCATCATCGGGCGCGGCCTGTTCGGTGCGATCGTCGGATTCCTGATCGGCCACCTGTTCGACCAGCAGTCCTCGGTCAGACGCCAGCAGCGGGTGAGCGCGAGTCCGCGCGACCTGCAGCAGGCTTTCTTCAGCGCGACCTTCCAGGTCATGGGCCACGTCGCCAAGGCGGACGGGCGCGTGTCGGAGCGCGAGATAGACGCCGCGCGCGAGGCGATGCGGCGCTTTTCACTGGGCGAAGCGGAAGTACGCCGCGCGATCGAATATTTCAACGAAGGCAAGCAGGGCGACTTCCCGCTCGAGCAGACGCTCGCCGCGCTGCGCGAGCTGAGCGAGGGCCGCGAGGATCTTCGCAGGCTCTTCATCCAGATCCAGCTCGAGGCCGCGTTGCGCGCGGACGGGCTCAACGCTGCATCGCGCGCCGTTTTCCAGCGGATCTGCGCCGCGCTGGGCGTGTCCAGCATCGAGTTCGCCGCGCTCGAGGCGATGCTCAGGATGCGCGGCGCCGCGCAAGGTCCGGGCGCCCAGCGGCGCAGCGAGCCGAGCCGCCTGTCCGACGCCTACCAGCTGCTGGGCGTGACGCCGCAGAACACGGATGCCGAGGTCCGGCGCGCCTACCGCCGCCTGATGAGCCGCAATCATCCGGACAAGCTCGTCTCGAGCGGCCTGCCCGAGTCGATGGTGGCTGCGGCCCAGGAGCGTACCCGGCAGATCCTCGAGGCCTACGAGATCGTCAAGCGTCACCGTGGCATGAAATAGCCGCCGTCGCTGCTAGAGTTTCGTCGACGACCGATGGAGACCCGCGATGCTGACACCCTGGATTGCTCCTTCGATACTTTCAGCCGACTTTGCGAGGTTGGGCGAGGAGGTCCGCGCGGTTCTCGACGCCGGCGCGGACATCGTCCACTTCGACGTGATGGACAACCACTACGTTCCCAACCTGACAATCGGGCCGCTGGTCTGTGAGGCGCTGCGCAAGCACGGGATAGAGGCGCCGATCGACGTGCACCTGATGGTCAAGCCGGTGGATCGGATCATTCCGGATTTCGCCAGGGCCGGCGCGAGCTGGATCACGTTTCATCCCGAGGCGAGCGAGCACGTCGACCGTACGCTCGGCCTGATCCGGGAGCAGGGCTGTCGCCCGGGGCTGGTATTCAACCCGGCGACGCCGCTGGCCTGGCTGGACCACGTAATGGACAAGGTGGACATGATCCTGCTGATGTCCGTGAACCCCGGCTTCGGCGGCCAGGCCTTCATTCCGTCGGTGCTGCCGAAGATCAGGCGTGTGAGGGAACTCATCGACGCGAGCGGTCGCGAGATCCGCCTCGAGGTGGACGGGGGCGTCAAAGTGGACAACATCGGCGCGATCGCGGCCGCCGGGGCGGACACGTTCGTCGCCGGGTCGGCGATTTTCGGGTCCCGGGATTACCGGGCCACTATCGAGGCCATGCGCACGCAGATCGCCGCCCGGGGCTCTGAGTCGCCGGGCTGAGCCGCAGCACGCTCAGTCCTCGTCGTCCTCCTCGTCGGCCGTGGTCGCCTTGCGGCTGCGCAGCGCCAGTGGCGACGGTGCGGAAGGCTGGCTGGAGATCTGGGCGGCCTTGCCCTTCAGCTTCGGGCGGACTCCATAGACGACCATCGTCTTGCCCCGTGCGGTGAGCAGCCCCTGCTCCTCCAGGACCTTCAGAACTCGGCCTGCCATCTCGCGCGAGCAACCGACCAGGCGCGACAGTTCCTGCCGGCTGACCTTGATCTGGGTTCCCTCGGGGTGAGTCATCGCGTCCGGCTCGTTGCACAGGTCCATGATCGCGTGTGCGACCCGGCCCGTGACGTCGACGAAAGCCAGGTCCCCGAGCTTGCGGTTCGTCCGGTCGAGGCGGCTCGCGAGCTGCGTCGCCAGCTCGAACAGCAGCGTCGGGCTCTCGGCCGCGATCTGACGGAAGCGCGGGTAGGTCATTTCGGC
>DATIRA010000363.1:0-3037 GCA_035470225.1 Steroidobacteraceae bacterium
CAAGGTCGTGCTCGAAGTGCCCGCGCCTGCGGACGGCGTGCTGAAGGAGCTGAAGGTGCAGGACGGCGCCACTGTCACGAGCGGCGAGGTGCTCGCGCTGCTCGAGGAGGGTGCGGCGGCCGCGGCGACGACCGAGAAGCCACAGGCGAAGCAGCCGCAAGCCGAGAAAGCCGAGGCAACCGCGGTGGCGGGCCAGCAGGCGGCCGGCGGCGGTGGGAAGCTCGCGCCGTCGGTTCGTCGCCTCGCCGGAGAGCACAAGCTCGACGTCGCGCAGATCCCGGGATCGGGACGCGACGGCCGGGTGACCAAGGGCGACGTGCTGACGCATCTGGCGTCCCAGGCGCCATCCGGCGCGCAGTCGGCCGGCGACGCGTCGATCGCCGCGGCGGCCGGGGAGCGGGGCGAGCGCCGCGTTCCGATGACGCGGCTGCGCACCCGGATCGCGGAGCGGCTCGTGCAGGCGCAGTCCACCGCGGCGATGCTGACGACCTTCAACGAGGTGGATCTGACCGAGGTCAACGGGCTGCGCAAGCGCTACCGCGATGCCTTCGAGAAGGCGCACGGCGTGCGCCTGGGCTTTATGTCGTTCTTCGTCAAGGCTGCGATCGAAGCGCTGCGCCGTTTCCCGATCGTCAATGCGTCGGTGGACGGCTCGGACATCGTCTACCACGAGTTCTACGACATCGGTGTCGCGGTCTCCACCGACCGCGGCCTGATCGTCCCGGTGCTGCGCGACGCCGACGCGATGAGCTTCGGCGACATCGAGCAGGGCGTGTCGGCTTACGCGAAGCGGGCGCGTGAAGGCTCGATCACGCTCGAGGAGCTGACCGGGGGCACATTCACGATCACGAACGGCGGGGTGTTCGGCTCGCTGCTCTCGACGCCGATTCTGAATATGCCGCAGAGCGCGATCCTCGGCATGCACAAGATCCAGGAGCGCCCGATGGTCGTCGACGGTGAAATCGTGGTCCGCCCAATGATGTACCTGGCGCTCACCTACGACCACCGGATCGTCGACGGGCGCGAGGCGGTGCAGTTCCTGGTCGCGATCAAGGACGCGCTGGAGGATCCGGCGCGGCTGCTGCTGCAGGTGTAAGGGGAAGCGGATAGTGACTAGTGATTAGCGGATAGTCCGGAAAATGGCAGAGAGGCTGAATTCCGCCTTTCCTCACTATCCGCGAGTCACTACCCGCTTCTCGCCGTCGCCTGCCAAATAGGAAAGGGTGCTACCAATGACCGACACCACGTCCTTCGATGTCATCGTGATCGGCGCGGGTCCCGCGGGTTATCCCTGCGCGATCCGCGCGGCGCAGAACGGCCTGAAGGTCGCCTGCATCGACGAGTGGAAGAACTACGACGGCAGCCACGCCTACGGCGGCACCTGCCTGAACGCCGGATGCATCCCGTCTAAGGCGCTGCTCGAGTCCTCGGAGCTCTACCACCGGGCCGGGTCCGAGTTCGCGACGCACGGCATCAAGCTCAAGGGCGTCGGGCTGGACCTCGCGGCGATGCAGAAGCGCAAGGCGCAGATCGTCAAGGGCTCCACGCAAGGCATCACCGGGCTGTTCAAGGCGGCCGGCGTCACGGCGCTGCAGGGGCACGGCCGGCTGCTGTCGGGCAACCGGGTCGAGTACACGCCGTTCGACGGCGAGAAGCAGGAACTGCGCGCGAGGCACGTCGTGCTGGCGTCGGGCTCTGTGCCGATGGAGCTGGCAAGCGTCCCGTTCGATGGCGAGCGCATCGTCGACTCGTGGGGCGCGCTCGAGTTCAGCGAGGTCCCGAAGCGGCTGGGCGTGATCGGCGCTGGCGTGATCGGCCTCGAGCTCGGCAGCGTTTGGCGAAGGCTCGGCTCGGAGGTCGTGGTGCTCGAGGCGCTCGAGCAGTTCCTGTTCATGGCCGACCCGCAGGTCGCGAAGGAGGCCCTGAAGCAGTTCAAGAAGCAGGGGCTCGACATCCGACTCGGCGCGAAGGTCAGCGGTGCGAACAAGGGCAAGGGCGGCGTCGTGCTCAGCTACACCGATGGCTCGGGCGAACAGCAGGTGACGGTCGACAAGGTCGTGGTCGCGATCGGCCGGCGCCCATACACGAAGGGCCTGCTGGCCGACGACTCGGGTGTCGAGCTCGACGAGCGCGGCTTCGTCAAAGTGGACCACGAGTGCCGCTCCAGTGCAGCGCAGGTCTGGGCGATCGGCGACGTCGTGCGCGGCCCGATGCTGGCGCACAAGGGCAAGGAAGAGGGCGTGATGGTCGCGGACCTGATCACCGGGCAGCTGTCCGAGGTCAACTACAAGACCATACCGTCCGTGATCTACACCGCGCCGGAGATCGCCTGGGTTGGCGAGACCGAGGACGAAGTGAAGAAGAGCGGCCGGCCCTACAAGGTGGGCGTGTTTCCTTTCATGGCCAGTGGCCGGGCGCGCGCGATGGAGGCGACCGCGGGCTTCGCGAAGGTCATCTCGGCGGCAGACGACGACGAGATCCTCGGCGTGCACATCATCGGGCCGATGGCGGGGGAGCTGATCGCCGAGGCCGTGCTCGCGATGGAGTACTCGGCGAGTACCGAGGACCTGCAGCGGACGATCCACGCTCACCCGACGCTGAGCGAAGCGCTGCATGAGGCGGCGCTCGGCGCGGACAAGCGGGCGATCGACTTTCCTAACCGCTGAGCCCGCGCGCCGCGAGGTCGACGTAGACCAGCATCGGGCGGCCGCGGCTCGCCCAGTCCTCGGCTGCGTCGCGCAGGATATCGAGCGCGACCTCGAGTACGTCCGGCGCGGAGGCGGCCAGCCCGTCGGCATGCTCCAGGACCAGCAGGTAGCCCTCGGCCGCCGGGTGCCATTCGAGATCGCGCAGGCAGTCACTGAGCGCATCCCAGTTCCGGCCGAACCACCCGGGAAAGCCGAGGTCCCGCGCAAGGTGCTCGAGCAGTCCCTGCTTGTCCACGCAGCCCAAGAGATCCGCGCGCAGGCACAGCCACTGCGATTCATGCGCGGCCGCGCAGAGCTCCGCGGCCTCGCCGGGTCGAAGCGTCCCGATG
>DATIRA010000364.1:0-6876 GCA_035470225.1 Steroidobacteraceae bacterium
CGACGCGCTGGATCAACGCCAAATCCTCCGGATCGATCGTCCCCTGCTGCAGCATCGACTCCCGCGCGAACGCCACCAGCTGGTCCCAGAACTCCCCGCCCAGCGCGATCAGCGGGAAGCGCTCGATCTTGCCGTTCTGCATCAGCGTGACCAGCTCGAATGCCTCGTCGAGCGTGCCGAAGCCGCCTGGCATCACGACGAAGGCGCTCGAGTACTTGACCAGGAACACCTTGCGAACGAAAAAATGCTCGAACTGGATGAACTTGTCGAGGTAAGGGTTGGGTTTCTGCTCCCTGGGCAGCTGGATGTTGCAGCCGAGGCTCAAGCCGCCGGCCTCCCGGGCGCCCCGGTTGACCGCCTCCATGATCCCGGGCCCGCCGCCGGTCATGACCGCGAAACCGGACTCGGCGAGTTCCCGGCCGAGATCCCTGGCGACCGCGTAGTAACGATGCGTCTCGGGGAAGCGCGCCGATCCGAACACGGTGACGCAGGGCCGGGCGAAGTCGAAGCTCTCGAAGCCGCGCAGGAACTCGAGGAAGAACCGCACCGCGCTCTCGAGGTCGGCCTCGCGATTGCGCCGCCCCGCGAGGAACAGTTTCTCCGCTCCTTCCACCGTCTCGAGCAACGGGTCACGCTGGTTCGCATTGCCGGGCGGGTCGGTCATCGGCTGGCCGTTTTCGACGCGATCCAGGGATCGTGCTGAAGTCAGTCCCGGTATCCCGGGTTGCTGCGATCGAGCTTGCGCAGCAGGCCGGGCCAGGCCAGGTTGCCGCCCATCGACCGCGTGACCTCCTGCGCCATGGCTTTGGCGCCGGCCAGTATCCGCGGGTCGACCGGCAGCAGTTCGGCGCCGCCCGCCTGCGCCCTGACCTGGATCATGCAGGTCGCTTCGAACACGTACATCGGCAGGAAAGCCTCAGGTACGCTCTCGGCCACGGTCAGCAGGCCGTGGTTGCGCAGCATCAGGAAGCTGTTCCCGCCAAGGTCCCGCACCAGACGGGGCTTTTCTTCCGCGTTGAGCGCGACGCCCTCGTAATCGTGGTAACCCAGCGAAGCGAGCACGAAGATCGACTGCTGCGAGATCGGCAGCACGCCGTCCTTCTGCGCGGACACGGCCACCCCGTTCACGCTGTGCACATGCAGCACGCACCGGGCGTCGTCCCGCGCCGCGTGGATCGCGCTGTGGATCGTGAAGCCCGCCGGATTGATCTCGAACGGACTGTCCAGGACCTTGCGGCCTTCCAGATCCACCTTGACCAGGCTCGACGCAGTGATCTCCTCGAACATCATCCCGTACGGATTGATCAGGAAGTGATGGTCGGGTCCCGGTACGCGCGCGGAGATGTGCGTGAAGATCAGGTCGTCCCAGCCGTACATCGCAACCAGCCGGTAACAGGCGGCCAGCGCGACCCGCTGCTCCCATTCCTCGGCACTGACGCGTGAGCGAACCGCTGCATCCGGCACGGCCTGATCGTTCATGGCAATCTCCCAGTCGTTCACATTGGGTTCCGCTGCGCCGATTATGCTCCCCGCGTCGCCGGCGTGACACCGCCCCGGCGCGGTCCTCGCTTGCACCGGCAACACGTTGATCAGACGAAACGCTCGATCATCGCATGCACGTTCACTCGCGCCTGCATCCGCGCGCAGATCAGGAACGTGCCGACCAGCTTGCGATGCAGAAAGATCGTCTCGGGAGGAGGTGAACGCAAGCCCTCGCGGAATGCCACGGCCATCCCGAGGTCGCGAGCCCTGGCGATCAGCCGCGACCCGGCGAAGTCGTAAGGGCCCCGGTGCACGAGCGGCTCGCAGACGAGCCGTATGATCTCGACGGCTGCGCGGGTGCGTTCCTCAGGGTCGCCGGGATGCGCGTAACCGATCTCGAAGGCTGCATCGCGGACGCCGCCTTCGTTGCCCTGCAGCAGGCTGCGGCATATCCGCCGGTAACGGTCCACGAACTCCGCCGAGAATTCCGAGACCGCACCGAGGTCGAGCAGCACGAGTTCATGCGTCGCGGGACGGTAGAGGTAATTCGCGAAGTTCGGGTCCGACTGCATGAACCGGAAGTCGAACAGCTCGCGGAACATCAGCAGCTGCAGCGTCCGCCCGATGGCATTGCGCGTCGCCTGCGGCACGGCCTCGCTCGATAACGTCTCCAGCGGCTCGCCTGCCATCCAGTCGAGCGCCAGGATCCGGCGTGTCGAGAGGCTGCGGTCGACCCTCGGGACCAGAACGCCGGGCATGTCGGCGACCAAACGGCCGTATCGCTCCAGGTTCCTCGCCTCGTTCTCGTAGTCGGTCTCCAGTCGCAGCTGCCGTTTCGCCTCGGCGACGATTGCCGGCACGTCGAGCGGCACCGGGAGAAAATTGAAGCCCTTGAGCAACGTGGCGAGGTTGTCCACGTCGCTGTCCACGCTCTTCGCCACGCCCGGGTACTGGATCTTCAGCGCGAGCTCCCGGCCTCCCGCCTTGACGACCCGGTGGACCTGGCCGATCGAGGCGGCCGCGACCGGCTCAAGGCTGAACTGCTTGAATTTTTCCTGCCAGCCCTTGCCGTATTCACGACCCAGCACACGCTTCAACTGAGTCTCGGGCATCGCGTAGGCCTGAGAGCGCAGCATGTCCAGCGCGTTGCGGAACTCGGCCGGCAGGATGTCGTCGCCCTGCAGCGACAGCATCTGTCCGACCTTCATCGCGGGGCCGCGCAGCGTCGCGAGTCGCCGGGCGAGCAGCTCCGCGTTGGCCGGCGTCAGAACTGAGGACAGCAGGTCCGGACGCCGGCCTCCTGCGAGCTGCCGCGCGCCGGCCAGCGCCGTCGTGAGCGCGAGTTCGCCGCTGAGCATGCCGAAGCGCAGAAAACGCTCGAGGCGGGTGGCGGGAACGGCGCTCTGCCGTCGGGTGGTCTTGTCGGCCATCGGTATGCTTCAGTGTTGTGGGGTGAGACAATGGTGCCGCCAGTCGTCGGACGGGACCATGACGGTCAGCAGCGAATATCTCCCATACGCATTGGTGCAGCCCGGTTGTGTGTCGAGCCTGTGCTCGCGATGCAGACCTCCCGCGACAGTTGCGGGCCGAGGCCGGGGGTCGAGGTGAGCCTGGAGGCCACGGGGCGACCCGTTGCGCGACTGCTCGACGGCCCCGTGGACGTCATTGGCGACATACACGGTGAAATCGACGCACTGCAGTCTCTGCTCGGGCACCTCGGGTACGGCACGACCGGCGCACATCCCGACGGCCGGCGCGCAGTGTTCGTCGGGGATCTCTGCGACCGCGGTCCCGACAGCCCTGCCGTGCTGGACCTCGTCATGGACTGGGTCGGGCGGGGACTTGCACAGTGCGTGCTCGGCAACCACGAGCTGAACGTGCTGCTCGGCGCACCGAAGCACGGCAACGGGTGGTTCTTCGACCGCAACCACGAGCTCGAGAGCGGCGAATTCCTCCACTCGCGGGCCGCGACGCCGGACAGGCGCCGGGCCTGGGTCGAGTTCCTGGATCGGCTGCCGCTGGCGCTGGAGCGACCGGAGCTGCGCGTCGTCCACGCCTGCTGGGACGATGCGGCGATCGTCAGGCTGGGCGCCTGCCTGGGTGACCGCCCGTACATTGAGACTCACGAGGAGTTTCGGATGGCCGTGAAGCGACTGCTGGGAGAAACCGGCATCGAGCGGCGGGCGGCGCGCGAACTCGGACGCTATCGGCACGAGCTGCGGATCCGCAACGCGACGGTGCCGATGCTGCCGGCGGTCGCGGAGGAAGCGACGATGTTGCAGAACGCGAATCCGGTGAAGGTGCTGACCTCCGGGCTCGAGGCGCCGGCCTCGGAACCGTCCTGGTCCGGAGGGCAATGGCGGATGACCCAGCGCTCGAGGTGGTGGAACGACTACACCGATGCCAGCGCGGTCATCACCGGGCATTACTGGCGGCGCGACCTCCGTGCCAGCCCTGAGGACGTCACCGGCGACTGGGACTATCCGCTGGGCGACTACGGTCCCTACGAGTGGATGGGACCGAGGCGCAATGTGTTCTGCGTTGACTACTCGGTCGGCGGGCGTTACGTGGAGCGCCAGCACGGGCGCGAGCCGCCGTTCCAGACGCGCCTGGCGGCCCTGCGCTGGCCGGAGCGGGAGCTGGTGTTCGACGACGGCGAGCGCCGGGAGACGGTGGGCTTCCAGAACTGAGACAATGGCCGTCTTACCGAGGCGTTGGCAGGACAGCAAGCAAGATGTGCCCGAGCAGAGTTCCCGAAGGCGGCAGCCGCGGCTGGATCGTCCCGATCGGCGGCGCCGAGAACAAGGAAAACGACAGACGGATCCTGCAGCGGTTCCTGGACGTTTCCGGCGGAGCGGAGGCGGATATCGTGGTCATACCGACCGCGAGCCGTCTGCACGAGACGGGGCCCCGCTACCAGCGCCTGTTCGCCGAGCTCGGCGCCGCCCGTGTCGAGGTGATGGATTTCGACACGCGGCGCGACTGCCGCGAATCGGGTCGCCTGGAACGGCTGGAGCAGGCGAGCGGCATATTCTTCACCGGCGGCAACCAGTTGCGCCTGTCGACGCTGCTCGGTGGCACGCCGGTCGCGAAGCTGATCCGCGTGCAGAATGCCAACGGCGTGACGGTCGGCGGCACCAGCGCCGGGGCGAGCATCCTGAGCGAGCACATGATCGCGTTCGGCGACGAGGGTTCGTCCGTGATCTCGGGCAGCGTGCGGCTCGCGCCCGGCCTGGGGCTTACGAACCGCTTCATCATCGACCAGCATTTCCGCCAGCGCGACCGGCTCGGCCGCCTGCTCACCGCGCTGGCATACAACCCGTTCGCGATCGGTATCGGTCTCGATGAGGATACCGCGGCCTTCATCGGACCGGACGAGACGCTCGAGGTCGAGGGAAGCGGCGGCGTGACGGTCGTGGATGCGGCCGATGTCAGCTACTCATCGATGGACAGCGTCAGCGAGGGCCAGCCCGTCTGCATGCTGGGACTCAAGCTGCACGTACTGGTGGCGGGCGCGACGTTCAACCTGCACACTCGACAGGCATCGGCCGCTGCGCTCGCGCTGCCGAAGGAATGACCGCGCGCATTGCGTTCAGCGGCGAACTAAACCGGAGAGCCTCGCCCGATGCGGATACTCGATCGTTCGGTCTACGTCGGACCGTCCCTGTACGCACATTTTCCGGTGATTCGCCTCGAGCTGGACCTCGGGCCGCTCGAGGACTGGCCGACCGGACGTCTCGGCGACGGCTTCGTGGACGCGTTGTCCGAGGCGCTGCCGGGGCTCGCCGAGCACGGCTGCTCGTACCGCGAGCCGGGTGGCTTCCTGCGCCGCATGCGGGAGGACGAGGGTACCTGGCTCGGCCACGTGCTCGAGCACGTCGCCATCGAGCTGCAGAACGTCGCGGGCGAGAACGTGACCTTCGGCAAGACGCGCAGCGCCGGCCGGCCCGGCGTGTACACGGTCGTCTACGAATATGCACAACGCGACGAAGGGGTCGCCGCGGGTGAACTCGGGCTCAGGTTGCTCTGCTCGCTGCTGCCCGATCCGCTGCGCCCGGCCGAAAGCGTGCCGGACTGCTGGAGCTGGCCCGAGGCCAGGGACGAGTTCATACGCTTCGCGCAACGGCGGGCCCTCGGGCCGTCCACGGCCTCGCTGGTGCGTGCCGCCGAGGCCCGGGGCATTCCCTGGCTGCGCCTGAACGATCAGTCGCTGGTGCAGCTCGGACACGGCCGCTACCAGCAGCGGATCCAGGCGACCGTGACCGGGCGCACGCCGCACATCGCCGTGGAACTCGCCAGCGACAAGGAGGAGACTAACAAGATCCTCGCGACGCTAGGCCTGCCGGTGCCTCGGCAGGAACTGGCGCAGAGCGAGGGGCAGGCGCAGCGCGCCGCGCGCCGGATCGGGTTCCCGGTCGTGACCAAGCCGTACAACGGCAACCACGGCCGTGGCATCTCGATCCGGCTGACGACGGACGAGGAGGTCGCGCAGGGATTCGCCGTTGCCCGGGAGCACTCCCGCTCGGTGATCGTCGAGAGCTACCTCGAGGGTGAAGACCACCGGCTGCTGGTCGTCAACGGCGAGCTGGTCGCGGCGACCCGGCGCACGCCGGGTCACGTGGTCGGCGACGGCGTTCACTCCGTCGCCGAGCTGGCCGAGATCGTCAACCAGGATCCGCGCCGCGGCGTCGGGCACGAGAAGGTGCTCACGCGCCTGGAGATCGACGAGCAGGCGCTGAAGATGCTCGGGCGCGCCGGACTCACGCCGGATTCCGTCCCGGAAACTGGGCAGCGCGTGTTCCTGCGCTCGACGGCGAACCTCTCGACCGGCGGAACGGCCACCGACGTGACGGACGTGATACACCCGGACAACCGCGACATGGCCGAGCGCGCCGTGCGGGCGATCGGCCTCGATGTCGGAGGCGTCGACTTCCTGACCAGCGACATCACCGAGAGCTATCGCAAGATCGGCGGGGGCATCTGCGAGGTGAATGCGGCGCCCGGGTTCCGCATGCACGTCGCGCCCAGCGAGGGCATTGCGCGCGACGTCGCCGGGCCGGTCATCGACATGCTGTTTCCGCCCGGCATCCCGTCGCGCGTGCCGATCGCCGCGATCACCGGCACCAACGGCAAGACGACCACGGCCCGGATGCTCGCGCACCTGGTCAAGATGGCCGGCCACACGCCGGGCCTGACCAGCACAGACGGCGTCTACATCGACGGCCAGCGCACGGTGCCGGGTGACATGACCGGCCCTGTCTCGGCGCGGATGGTGCTCGCCGATCCGCAGATCGACGTTGCGGTGCTGGAAACCGCGCGCGGCGGGTTGCTGCGTGCCGGTATGGGCGTAAACGAGGTCAACGTCGGCGGCGTGCTGAACGTGCAGGCCGACCA
>DATIRA010000365.1:0-7321 GCA_035470225.1 Steroidobacteraceae bacterium
CGCAGCGCGTTCAGCGTCGCGTGACCGGCGCGGGTCATCAGCTCGTAGCCCGGAACGCCGAATTCCTCGATCGCGCGACGGTCCAGCTCGCGCACCTGCTGCGTGTAGTAAATGACCGGGGGCTGGGCGGACATGCGCGCGATTATACTGGGCGCGGCACGATCGCCTGAAAGCTGTCGGGTCGCTCAACGGATGGACCTCGCCGCGCTGGCCAAGCTCATCAAGCAATGGGGCGCCGAACTCGGCTTCCAGAGAGTGGGCATCGCCCCTGTCGAGCTGCCGGAGGACGAGCGCCGCCTGATCGACTGGCTCGCCGCCGGACGTCACGGCGAGATGCACTACATGGCCCGGCACGGTGCGCGCCGGGCGCGGCCGCCGGAGCTCGTGCCGGGAACCTTGCGGGTGATCGCTGCGAGGATGGACTACTGGCCCGAGGCCGCCGACGCGGAGCGCGTGCTCGCGGATTCGCAACTCGGCTATGTTTCCCGCTACGCGCTCGGCCGCGACTATCACCGGGTGCTGCGCCACAGGCTTGCAAAGCTCGCCTCGCGGCTGGCCGCCGCGGCCGGCAGCCGCGGCTACCGGGCCTTCACCGACAGCGCGCCAGTACTGGAGAAGGCGCTCGCGCGCGAGGCGGGGCTGGGCTGGATCGGCAAGCATACGAACCTGCTCGACCGGCGGGATGGTTCCTGGTTCTTCCTGGGCGAAATCTTCACGGACCTGCCGTTGCCGGTCGACCGTCCCGTCGCCGCCCACTGCGGCAGCTGCACGGCCTGCATCGAGGTTTGCCCGACCCGAGCCATCGTCGCCCCCTACCAGCTGGATGCACGACGCTGCATTTCCTACCTGACGATCGAGCACCGCGGCCCGATTCCGGTGGAATTCCGCGAGGCGCTCGGCAATCGCATCTACGGCTGCGACGACTGCCAGCTCGTCTGCCCCTGGAATCGCTACGCGAAACTGGCCCGGGAGGCGGATTTCCGCCCGCGTCACGGGCTCGACGCGGCACCGCTCGTGGAGCTGTTCCGCTGGAGCGAGCACGAATTCCTGCAGCGCACCGAGGGCAGCGCGATCCGCCGCATCGGCCACGAGATGTGGCTCAGGAACATCGCGGTTGCTCTCGGCAATTCCAGACCGGGACCGCAGGTGATCGCGGCGCTCGAGTCGCGCCGGACGCACCCGAGCGAGCTGCTACGCGAGCATGTCGGCTGGGCGCTGGAGCGCCTCAGAACGGTCCCGGTGCCCTCACCCTGAGATTGTCGATCAGCCGCGCACGGCTCAGGCGGGCCGCGGCCAGGATCACCAGATCGAGTTCGATGCCCCGGGGCTCCGCCAGCGTCGCGGCATCACGGACCTCGAAATAGTCGGGCCGGAACCCTGCCGCGCCGAGCGCCTCGAGGCCCTCGCTCTCGATCGCCTCGAGATCGGTCTCGCCCGCCTCGAGCCTGCGCCGTGCGCGGCCCAGCGCCTTGTACAGCTGCGGCGCGCGCGCGCGCTCATCCGGACTCAGGTAGCGGTTCCGCGAGCTGAGCGCGAGTCCGTCCTCGGCCCGAACGGTCGGCGCACCGACAATCCTGACGGGCATGCACAGATCCTCCACCGCGCGCCGGATGACCATCAGCTGCTGGAAGTCTTTTTCGCCGAATATCGCCACGTCCGGCTGGACCAGGTTCAGCAGCTTCACGACCACCGTCGCGACGCCGCGAAAATGGCCGGGACGGAACGCCCCGCACAGGATGTCGGTGAGGCCCGGCACGTCGACATAGGCGCTGGCCTGCGTGCCGGCGGGATACATCTCCTCCGCCGAGGGCAGGAACAATGCATCTGCGCCGAGTTCCTCGAGCAGCGCGGAGTCCTCGGCCGGCGTGCGCGGATAGGCGGTGTAGTCCTCCTTCGGACCGAACTGAAGCGGATTCACGAACACGCTCGCCACGACCCGGCGGCCGTGCACATGTGCCGCGCCCACCAGGCTCGCGTGACCGGCGTGGAGATTGCCCATCGTCGGGACGAAGGCGACGCTCTCGCGGCCCATGCGCCAATCGCGCACCAGCTCCCGCACTTCGGCAATGCGCGTTACGGTCTTCATGGATCGACGCGGGCGAGCCTGGCGACCGGCCGCCTAGAAACAGTGTTCCGCCGCGGGGTAGGCCCGGGTCTTGACCGCCTCGATGTAAGCGCGGATCGCGGCCAGCGGACTATCGTGGCCCTGCATGAAGTTCTGGACGAAGCGCGGCTTGCGACCCGGCGTTACGTCGAGGATGTCGTACAGCACGAGTATCTGGCCATCAGTGTCCGGCCCGGCGCCGATTCCGATCACCGGCACGTGCAGCTCGCGGGTGATCTCGGCGCCGAGATCCGACGGAATGCACTCGAGCAACACCACGTCTGCGCCGGCGTCCTGCAGCGAGCGCGCGTCGCGCTTCATCTGCTCGGCTGCTGCTTCCTCGCGTCCCTGGACACGGAATCCGCCGGTCTTGTGCACCGACTGCGGACGCAGGCCGAGATGCGCGCAGACGGCGATGTCGTGGCTGGCCAGGAAGCGGACGATTTCCACCTGGCTCTCGCCGCCCTCGAGCTTGACCATCTTTGCGCCGCCCTCCTGCATCAGCCGCACCGCGTTCTGCAGGGCCTGCTCGCGCGAGGTGTAGGTCATGAACGGCATGTCGGCGATCAAGAACGGGCGGTACAGGCCGCGCGCCACCGCCCGACAGTGGTAGACGACGTGCTCGAGCGTCACGGGCACGGTCGTGTCGTGCCCCTGGATCACCATTCCGAGCGAATCTCCGACCAGAACCACATCCACGCCCGCCTCGTCGACCAGCGCGGCGTAGCTGGCGTCGTAGCATGTGAGACAGGCGATCTTCTCGCCCTCGGCCTTCATCCGACCCAGTGTCGACACATTGACCGGTGGTCGCGCTGAATCGCGTTGTTGGAGTTGTGTATACATGCGGCCGCTCCAGGCTGGAGGGGAAGGATGAAGCAGCGGTCCTGAAACATCAACGGCCGGTCTCAGACCAGGCTCTTCATCGGGTTGAAATAGTGCCGTCCCTTGCGCTGGCGGACGATTTCCGCGAGCAGGCCCTGGTAGTCGCGGTCGCTGCCGATCACGTCGATCTCGGCCGCGTTCACGATCAGGACCGGCGCGGCCTCGAACTCGAGGAAGAATCGCGCATAGCTCTCGGCGAGCCGCTCCAGGTAGCGGCGCTCGATACCCTGCTCGTAATGGATGCCGCGCCGCGCGATCCGCTCGAGCAACACGTCCACCGGCGCCTGCAGGTACACGACCAGGTCCGGCACCGGCGCGTCGATGGCCAGGCGCTCGAAGACCTGCTCGTACAGCTCGAACTCCTCCTTGTCGAGCGTGAGCCGGGCGAACAGCCGGTCCTTCTCCAGCAGGTAATCGGCGACCCTCACGCGCTCGAACAAATCGTGCTGGCGCAGCTCCTGCATCTGCCTCGCGCGCTGGAACAGGAAATAAAGCTGGGTCTGGAACGCCGCGGCGCGGGGATTGCGATAGAAGCGCTCCAGGAACGGGTTCTCCTCGCCCTGCTCCAGCACCAGCTCGCTGCCGAAGCTCCCGGCCAATCGTCTCGCGAGACTGGTCTTGCCGACGCCGATCGGCCCCTCGACCACGACGAACCGGTGCGGGATCACGAGCGGCTGCCCGGCTTCGCGTGACTCGCTCACCCGCCAATCCTCTCGACGTCGCCGGTTCCCAGCCTCTCGAGCAGGACCCGTACCCGTCCCATGCCCGGGACCTCGAGATCCGGCGCGATCTCGGCCAGTGGCGCCAGCACGAAAGCACGCTCGGCAATTCCCGGATGGGGAACTTCCAGCCCGTCCTCGCTGAGCCGGCTCCTGCCGTGGACGAGCAGGTCGAAGTCGATCCGCCGCGGTCCCCAGCGCTCGCGGGCCGGCTCGCGGCCGAGCGCAGCCTCGAGCGACTTGAGCTCCGCCAGCAATTCCTGCGGCGACAGGCGCGTCAGCAGTCCGGCCGCTGCGTTGACGAAGTCCGGCTGCGCGATCGGACCCAAAGGCGCGGAAGCGTAAAGCGAGGAGCGGCTCACCAGCAGCGACCGCGGCAGGTTGCGCAAGCGATCGAGCCCGAGCAGGACCTGCCGCTCGGGGTCGTCGAGGTTGCCGCCGAGGCCGACGTAGGCCGGGATCCAGACGTCATGCGACATCGTCCGACGAAGCCGTCAGTCTGCAGGCCGGCGGCGGCGACGCCGCGGTCTCGAGCGCCTGCGCGAGCGCGGCTCACCCTCGCCGCGGGGCCGGCTCTCGACCTCCGCGATCCGCTCATCCGGCGAAAGCTGTTGCAGGCGCGTCCACCAGGCGGCGAGTTCCGGGTCGGCCTCGCCGGACTCGGCCCGCAGCAACAGGAAATCGTAGGCCGCGCGGAAACGCGGATGCTCGAGCAGGCGCAGCGCACGGCGGCCGTGGCGCCGCTCGAAGCGCGACTGCAGCAGCACGATCTCGCGCATCGGCAGTGAAAAGCGGCGCGGGATCGCGACCCGCCGCAGCTGCGCGGAGAACACCGTGTCGCAGGCGCTGTGCAGCAGCTGCAGGTCCGACGGCAACGGCCCCTCGGGCGTGCCGGCCGCCCGGAGTATCGCCGGCCAGAGCAATACTGCGAACAGGAATGGCGGCGCGACCGACTTGTCGTCGCGGACCCTTGCATCGGTGCCCTCGAGGCCGAGCCGCAACAGGCGCGCACCGGGTCCCTCAGGCGTCTCGGTCAGTGCCGAGGCGACGTCCGGCAACAGGTGAGGCAGCAGTTCGAGACGCGCGAGCAGGTCGAAGGCTGCGCTGGCGCTCCCGGTCAGCATCATCTTGACGATCTCATCGAACAGGCGCGCCGGCGGCATCCCTTCGAGCAGCGATGCGAGCCGGTGGATCGGTGCCTCGGTCTCCGGGTGCAGCGAAAAGTCGAGCTTCGCGGCGAATCGCACCGCACGCAGCATGCGCACCGGATCCTCGCGATAGCGTGTCTCGGGATCGCCGATCAGCCGCAGCACGCGATCACGGGCATCGGCCACGCCGCCGACGTAATCCCAGACCGAGTAGTCCGCGATGTTGTAGTAGAGCGCGTTGGCGGTGAAGTCCCGTCGCCAGACGTCCTCGCCGATGCTGCCGTACAGGTTGTCGCGCAGGATGCGGCCGTGCTCGTCGAGCACGCGGTGCTCGACCTCGTCGACGCTGTGGTCCTCGTCGACTTCAGTGTGGGCGGCCCGGAATGTCGCGACCTCGATGATCTCCATGCCGAAGCGCACGTGCGCGAGGTGGAAGCGGCGCCCGATCAGCCGGCAGTTGCGGAACAGCTTCCGCACCTGCTCGGGGTGGGCGTTGGTTGCTACATCGAAGTCCTTCGGCTCGATGCCGAGCAGCAGGTCGCGGACGGCCCCGCCCACCAGGAACGCCTGGAAGCCCGCGTCCTTGAGCCGGTAGAGCACCTTCAGCGCGTTCGGCGACACATGCGCACGCGAAATCGTGTGGCCGGCGCGCGGCACGATCGTCGGCTCGAGTTCGGCAGAGCCTGGCTGTATCTCGTCGGCTTGCAAGAAGGGGCTTCCGCTGGACCGGATCGAAGGGCTGCGTATAATACGCGCCCTCTCGCGGTCTTCGTTAGCCCGCGGGACCAGGTCGCTCCCATCGTCTAGAGGCCCAGGACACAGCCCTCTCAAGGCTGGTACGGGGGTTCGAATCCCCCTGGGAGCGCCAATAACAACAATAAGTTACGCGCTCCGAGGCGCCACCGAACCGTCATCTTTATGGATTTCTCAAGCGTGCGACATGCTCACGCCAAGGACATCTTGGCCGTCACATGAAGACGCGATTCGTTAAGGCGCCCAAGAGCGCTCCAGTGCGAGCCCTGTAAGTCGGATCTAGCTGGTTGGCTGCGTTCCAAACGACCGGAAGTCGCTGCGTAGGGCGGCTTGGTGCAGTGCAAGACGAGCACGAGCCTGTTGGTTTCGAGCGTACGCCTCATGCCTCCGCTGTTGCTGACCTTGAGCGTGAATAGGACGCTGGAGGCCAAAGTGACTCGAGAGGTATCTGACAACACCGGGCGAATGCATTCGCCAAATTATTCGCAGCGCCGGATAACGCAGCGCCTCGCTCATCGCCGCAACGCAATCGGTTCGTAGCGTAGGCAACAGCGCCGCAGCTCCGTCATGAGGGATCTGTCGCTTGTAGCTCTGCCACCGGCGCTGGGATATGGCCCGATCAACGTCGTGCCGGCAATTCGAGCTCGGCGCGATGGTGGCAAGGACACACCGACCAACATCGTTGCCGGCGCCAGTCGCGGCTGCCCGCAACACCGACCCAGGTACAGCGATGCCGGCCGGACATGCCCCATCAGCACGGCTGGGCTCAGCCGTATTGCGATCCCCGGTGATGGCCGGGGATCGCGTTATGCCATTCAAGACTGTCGCGAGGCGACTACCGACGGCGACTCAACCACCGTCTTCCTGGTAGACGCCGCCCAGCGAAAGCATGCAGGTCTGTCCCGGCTGGACCTGGCCCGTCACGTTGGCCCTGAGGTAGGCAGTGTCACCGGCCGTCGGGTCGAACAGCACTTCAATCGGCGAAGCGTAATCGTTGGCCACGGCCGTGGAGTTGCCGTCACGCGCGACGACGGCCGCAAGCGACCGCTCATCGGGTTGTGGGCCACCGGGGTTCAGTATGAGCGAAACCCTCACCCAGCAATAATTGTCGGCGCCGGGCGGCGCAGCGACACTCACATTCAGCGCGTGCAACCGGCCGGGCAGCAATTCGACAAACGTCAGCGAACCCGGCGGGCTGAGCCCGCTCGCCGCGCCTAGACCGCGCACACTGTCGAAAGGGATGACGTTGACGACGTGCGTGTTGACCGTGTTGCTCACAGTGGTGTTCACGGTGTTGCTCACCGTGGCATCGACGGTATTGGTGACGGTCACATCCACCGGCTCCGTGACCGGCGGCCCGGGCGGGCCTGCGAGGGCGGTACTCGCAAGAAGTACTGAAAGCGCCACAGCGGATATCGGTCGCGTGGATCGTCTCATGGTTCTCTCCCTGCATGGTTCGGAGCAGATGCCCCGGAGTCAGTGGTTCATGCAAGGATCATTCCGAACCCCGACCCCGCCCAAAGTTATCAGTGGCGTAGACCGGAGTGCTTCGAAACGACTCATGTAATGCGCCGCAATATGTAAAGCCTGCCGACAGCCGTGACGATGGCGCTCGACTTGCCGGATACCCGCCGACCCTGACCTTCCAGTGATCGACCTCAGCACCCGCGCTGGCCTCCACGCCCACCAGCGCAAGCCCCTCTGGAGAGTCCAAC